>CAMWWS010000022.1 GCA_947178085.1 uncultured Lachnospiraceae bacterium
GAATATTCGGTATCCTCTTTCAAAGCCTTTGACCTCCAGGTTATTTGTCAAATCATAGGCTCTCGCAACCCGCTGTTCCTTTTCCTTTTTTCTTTTTAAGTCAATATTGTAATCTATCTTATATTCTTCCTGCGGCTTCATTTCCATTTGTCCGACGAATGAATCATTAGCGCCGCCAAGCCATCTCTTTAACCGAAAAGAGAGCGTTTTCTCATATTCCTGATCAGGTATTTTCCTGCTCATTCTCTTTCTCCCCTTTCTTATCCATATTCACCATGGCATGAATTTTTTTAAGTGTGACAAAAAACAGGACACTTGTTACACCCGCTCCGACCGCCGCTTCAGTAATAGCAAGGTCAGGTGATTCCAAAAGTATCCATATGATAGACATAACCAGACTGTATGACATAAAAATCAAAATAGTATTCAAAAGATTTTTGGATAAACTGGCCGCTATGGCGCATATAATCAAAAATCCCAGCAAAATATTGACAAATACCTGCATGCTAACAATCCTGCTCCTTTCCTTCTTCGGATTCTCTTTCCAATTCGTCCATCGTTATCACGCGGTAGTGTTCTTTTCTTTCTTCATCAGTCGCCACCTCCAGCCTTGCAATCAGATGCGACGAAGTAGGAGAAGAAAACCACAGAAACACAATAACGCAGAATAGTTTCATAGAAGTAAAATTAAAACCGCTTATTATTATAAGTCCTATCAGCGAACAGGCAATACCGAGAGTATCTCCCATCGCTGCGGCATGCATTCTGTTAAGCACGTATTTAAAACGAAAGACACCTACCATCTCTATAAGAAAAATCGAAAGTCCGCAGAGTATGAACAACGCGCCGAAAATAAACCGAATCCATTCAATCGCTTCCATCTGACTCCTCCTTCTTTTTCTCACGGTAAACGCCCATATAGACCTTGGTTAGTACGATGACCGCCAGAAAACTTATCATCGCATAAATGATGCAGATATCTGCTAAATACCCTTCATCTAGCATGATGGCAAGTATGGCTATAATAACCATTACCATTGTTCCCATCATATTAGTTGCTACGATTCTGTCCGCAACTTTTGGTCCCCTGATGGCGCGTATCAGACACAGGATAATCATGACAGCCAGAAAAACCAACGCCGCCACAAACAAGATATGATACGCCTGCTCCAATCCCTGTATCCCCTTTCCCATGTTCATTCTCCTTTCACTGCTTCTCCATCTTGGTCAACATGTCCACGAAAACCGACTTATTGATTCCCTCAGCCAAAGTCTCATCCAGACAATGAACCGTATATACGTTATTTTCAAGCAGTACCGTAATCGTACCCGGTGTCAGCGTAATCGCGTTTGCCAGTGCCGAGCGGTATCCGGGTGCAGACAAGTCTGACTTAAATGAGACAAGCAGCGGCTCAACTTCTTCCTCTTCCGACAAAATTAAATGTATAACTGCAAAATTCGCCTTAACAATTTCTATCACCAATACAATGATGTAGTGTAATATTGCAAATGTATTCTTAATAAGCTGCTTTTCTTTATCAATGCTGTAATCCATGAACTTACAGGTAAATGCAAAAATAGCTGCAGCGATTACTATACCAAATACAGCAATTTCCAGTGTGAAATTACCGTTAAAAACAACCCATAATATGAAGTACAGTAAGAACATATTGAAGATATCTCCTCTCTGGTTTTACAGACTTTTTCCAACAAAAAATATCTTACTCGCTTATAAAAATTTGTCAAGGATATTTTTACCTATTAAAATGTATAAAAATGTGCTACTACTTTGCAGGTAAATTTTCCTATATAATATATGGCTAATAGGTATAAAACTGATATAGAATAGCTATTTAGAAAACCGCACATTTGACATATGAAAACCGTTATACATAATAAAGGGAAGATTTGGAAGCATTTTACCTGAAGCACTCCAAATTAGGCAGGAAACGAAACGGAGGAAGTAATGAAACAGTTATACTATTTTGAATTAAAAAAGATAATATGTAAAAGAGTAAACCAGATAGCTATGTTTCTAGGGCTTTTATTGATGATTTTCTGCAATATCGCACAGATACAGGGGGAGACATTTCGTGATGGTGATAAGGAACTTAGCGGAGTGCCAGCCATTTTAAAGCAGGAAGAAATCGAAAACAGCCTGACTTCTGAACTGAATGAAGAGTTCCTTACAGATTTTTTACGGGAATATCAACGGCAGATGGAAGGCAGCCCTTACGGATATGATTGGGAAATAATTGAACCTCAAAGGAATCTGTTTTCCTGTATTTCCAAAAACTATGCGGATTGGAATGAGCAAATTGACTTGGAAAATCTGATTGAAATCAATACGGAAGGCGGAATTGGTTTTTATGACAGACGTATGCAGAAAATAGAAACTCTTCTGAATGCAGAATACACTTACGGTAATTTCTCGGAAGCGGAAAAGGAGTATTGGATGGCGAAAGCAAATGCTGTAGATATACCGTTTCAATGGGGCGGTACAAACGCATGGGATATCATATGGACCGGAATCGAACTGTTATTTTATCTGTTTTTTGTGATAAGTATATGTATTGCGCCCGTTTTCTCAGGAGAATACCAGAACCGCACAGACGCCCTGCTACTTACGTCAAAGCATGGAAAAAGCAAGGTTATCTCAGCTAAAATACTTGCTGCCTTTACTTTTTCTTTTATTTATATTTCCGTATGCAGTTTAGTCAATATAGGAACAAGCTACTCTCTATTGGGCATTGACGGCCGGAGCCTGCCGATTCAATTATGGGATACTATAATACCTTACCGGATGACGGTATTTAATGCATGCATAATAAATTTATCTGTCATATTCCTGATTTCGCTCTTTATTACTGCTTTTTCTCTGTTGGTATCAACATTAAGCAAAAGTCCTATGATTGTTCTGGCATTGGACATACTGTTGTTTTTTGGCACAATATTTCTGCCATCGTCAAAAAGCATCGGATTATGGAATAAGATACTGTATTTACTTCCGCTAAATTGCATTGATTTGAAACATGTGCTAAGAACATATAACAGTTATCAATTCGGAAGTCTGATTATATCATATTTGGAAATGATATTCATTGTATATATAACTTTGACAATCATTTGCATTTTATTTACAGGAAAAGGCTTTAAAGAGCATCAGGTTAAAAACTAAAACTCTTCTTTACCAAGCCTGACATCTTCTATATGCCTAGACAATTCTTCCGGCAGCTTATCAAACAGATACTGTCTGTCGGATGTCGTTTTGTTCAGAAAAAGGTCTCGAAGTTCCTGATTAGTTGACATGATTTCTTCTTTTAATTCTCTTGCCGAAATCCGTCTTGCGCCCTGCCCCATTATAATAAGCTGTTCCAGCCCGTCCGAAGTCGCTACCGCCACACGGTGCTTCCTGCCAATCTCATGTGTGACTTTCTCGATATACTGATCCGCCGTCTCCGCCTCTTTCGTATAAACTACATTTATATTATGATATGTAAAAACGCTGCCCGGATTTCCCTTGACCTTATAGGCGTCAAATACCAGAATAAGAGTCATCTTACGATATCCCTGATAGTTGCTTAAGATATCCATAAGTTTTCCCCTTGCGCTGTCCAGATTGGCTTTGGCAAGTTCGCTTAATTCTTCCCATGCAAAAATGATATTGTATCCGTCTACAAGCAGATAATCCCCTTGCTTACTTGCGACATTTTTCTTAGTATCATGGTTTTTTACGTTACTTTCTGTACTGCTGTCTGAATGATAAACCGTTTGTTCTTCTGCACGGATTATCTTCTGATATCCTGATCCTTTTCTATAGTCATTACTTCGGCTTCCATAGGTGCGGTTAAAAATTTCCTCCAATTCTTTATCATTAGCTATTGCCGCATAATATCCGCCGTCTTCTTCTGCTCCATTTTCTCTGATTCCATTTCCACCATTAGTTCCCGTTCTCAATCCGTATTCCGTTTCATACTGTCCGTATATGCCTTCATCCCTGCTCTTTGCCAATTTAGCCAAAACACTCTCTAAGTGCATATACTTCCCGACATCCTGCCACTCCACCACGAATCCTGCGCCATGAGCACAGAAAACAGAGGAGGAAGGATTGTCCAAATCCCGCTCTGCATCATAACCGCATGCCGCTGTCACTTCTTCCGTATTATGGCACGGCTCATATCCTTTCAGACTGCAAAAAAGCCTTCCGCTCCCTCCTGAATATGCCATCACTTCCGTATTATATCCCCGCATAGTCGATACAGGCGCCGTTCCGGTTAAAACTGAAATCTCACCTTCTGTCACGGGCTGATTAAAATGCCCATGCATTGCCTGTATATCCGACATGGCGCGCCCTATCACCGCAGACGGCAGTTCCAGTCTGAACTCATAGACAGGCTCCAGCAGAACATTTTCCGCCTGATGCAGCCCCTGCCTGATTGCACGGTACACAGCCTGCCTGAAATCACCGCCCTCGGTATGCTTAAGATGTGCCCTTCCGGCAGCCAGAGTTATCTTCATATCCGTAATCGGAGAACCTGTCAGAATACCAATATGCTCCTTCTCCTTCAAATGTGTCAGTATCAGTCTCTGCCAGTTTCTATCAAGATCATCTTCACTGCATATCGTATCAAAGATAAGACCGCTGCCCGACTCTAACGGTTCCATGATAAGATGCACTTCCGCATAGTGACGGAGAGGTTCAAAATGTCCTACTCCTTCTACTTTATTACCAATCGTTTCTTTATATACAATGCTGCCAACATCGAACTCCACCGCTACGCCGAAACGTTCTTCTATCAGATTTTGCAGAATTTCAATCTGGACTTCCCCCATCAACTGTATATGAATCTCCCCGACATGCTCCTTCCATACTACATGAAGCTGAGGTTCCTCTTCCTCAAGTTGACATAACTTTTTATACATGACGTGTATGTCCTGCTCAGGCGGCAGATTAATACGGTAGGTCATGACCGGCGCAAGCAGCGGCTCTATACTGCCCTGCTCGATTCCAAGTCCTTCTCCGGCAAAAGTCTTGCTAAGTCCTGTGACAGCGCAGATTGTTCCGGCTGTCACTTCCTGTTCCACATCATATTTTACACCTGAGTAAATTCGTATCTGATTAACTTTTTCTTCCCAAGACTCTGTTTCCCCATTTGTATTACTTTCACCATTAAGAATCTGCTTTACCTGCATGCGACCGCCCGTAATCTTCATATGAGTAAGGCGGTTTCCCGAACTGTCTCTTCCAATCTTATATACTCTTGCACCGAAGTTTTCAGGATATACAGGCTGTTTACTGTATTTTTCCAAGCCGTCTAAAAATTCATTCACTCCCTCTATTTTCAGCGCAGAACCAAAATAGCAGGGACAGAGCTTTCTTTCGGCAGCTAAAGCCGCGATATCTTCCTCCCCCACTGCATCATTCCCATTCTCCAAATATCTCTCCAACAATTTCTCGTCACATACCGCTATGTTTTCCATAAAAGCCTCAGTCTCGGAATCTATATCTGTCTGTTCCGAAACTGAGCCATTAAGCATCGGTGCAGCCGTAAAATCTACGCACTGTCCGCTCAGCCGCTCCTGTAATTCCCTCATTAAACTGCTCTTATCGGTTTCCGGCTGGTCCATTTTATTGACAAAAATAAAAACCGGAATGCGATAACGTTCCAGTAACTTCCATAATGTCGGCACATGCCCCTGTATGCCATCAGCTCCGCTGATTACTAACACTGCATAATCCAACACTTGCAGCGTCCTCTCCATTTCGGCGGAAAAATCCACGTGTCCCGGTGTATCAAGCAAAGTCACATTCATTTCATTCCATGAAATCTCAGCCTGCTTGGAAAAAATCGTGATTCCCCTAGTTCTTTCCTGAGAATCTGTATCCAGAAAAGTGTCGCCGTGGTCAACCCTTCCGGCATTGCGTATGATCCCGCTTAAATAAAGCATGCTTTCCGCCAATGTGGTTTTTCCGGCGTCCACATGCGCCAGAATACCGATTACAAGTTTTTTTCTACCCATCTATCCCATTCCTATTTACATCAGAATCCTTCCGAAAATACCGACAAACAGCACAACCGCAAGCTCACACAGCGCCATGAAAAAACCTGCCAGTTCCTCGGTAATGCCGCCAAAGCACTTCTTAGACATATAATAATAAAATGTCCATATCCACATACAAAGCAAAGCTTCCAGCGTTCCCATTATCGTGGAAAACATGATGCAGGTGCCAAAGCACAAAATCAGAATAAGGCTTAAGAATATTCTGAATACCTGTTTCTCTGATTTAGAAGCAAAAGTATATGGGCTCTCCTTTGATTTTGTTTCCGGAAACCATACTACTGCCATACCGCTAAGAGTCCCCGATATAACATATCCGATTCCCAAAAGCAATAGCTGCCTATCCTTCCATATCATAACGAGGCCGCCCGCATACAACATATAATATGCAGCAGCCGCAATTACTGCATAGATACCGGCATGAACATCTCTCAGCATTTCCAGTCTCTTTTCAACCGTTCGGGCATTCCGTAGCGCGTCAGTTATCTTCATGAAGCCTGCCAGATTAAATCCCCCTGTTATCATAACCGGAATCACTGCACCTATCAGTGCGAAAAAGGATTGTCCAAACCCAAACTTCAGACAAATCATACAAAAAACATACATTATTGCGCCTGTTACCACTCCAATCAGCGGCAGAATCAAAAGCATGTATTTTCTGTTTTCCCTGCTTATCTTCATATTCTCAGTATCCTTATCCTTTCAGTTACTGCTTATTATAATAATTTATCCCACTATCCGGTCGAAAATATGTCCTGATATATCCGTCCGTGGAAACAATGACAAAGTCATTGGTAGCTTCCAGATAGTATACATCGTCTCCGTCTTCCGCTTCAAGCTTATGTAATGAATTTTCATTGATCACCACTGCGCTCGCCGCTGCCTGATACTCTTCCGCGGATGCAAAACCCATTTCTATTCCATGTTTCTGATAGTGTTCCTCTAATAACTTAGCGTTACGGAAATAATATTGTCTTACAACCGGACTGCTGTCCTGTATCGGGTCTGCTGCGACGGTATCCGCAGCTGCAATTTGCTCAGGCTCAGTATTGACTATTAGTTCCGGCTCTGAATTTACGGCATTTACTGAATCATTTATCGCTGAGTCTACAGAATCGTCAGCAGTCATTTGTTCCGGCTCTGCAGAACCAGGAGCTTCAGTCTGTTCAGAATTTGCAACATTTGCGACTTTATTCTGTTCCGCTTGTGTATGGTTGACAGGCTCGCTTTGTCCTGTATCCACATCCCTGCTAAAGTCATTCTGTGTATCTTCCGCAGAATATGTATAACCTTCATCATATGACTCAAAAGCGCTACGTGATACCTTTATCCCCAGAACGAGCAACAATACAGCTACAATAATAACGCCGTATACCCATTTGCCATTCTTCTTTTTATCCTGCTCCGACTCCGCATCATATTGATTTTGTACATTCCAGCTGTTTGTTCCCTTTGATGCCATACGCTGTTTTTGTTTATTTTTCTGTCTGCACTCCTTACACCGCTTAGGAAGATGCAAATTTTTCTTTCGGTAAAAATCAATTTCCGATTCGCTCAGTTCAAAAGATTTACCGCATTGTACACATGTACATTTCATTATACCCATACTCCTATCTTAACCTTCTGTATTTCACAGACCACGGATTATGCAATAAACTATCCAGACTTAATCCACCCTGTAAACCTTAACACCATGGGCTGGAACATCTGCTTCAATCCTTCCGCAAGACGTAGCGCTCTTTTGCTTATCCCACAGCTCATACAGATTTTTGTTCTCTCCAGCTTCATAACCTTCTTCTAATTCCGTAAGATTAACCGATATTAACGCATCCTCGTCACTTATATTAAAAAGAGCCACGCATACTTTTCCCGAAGATTTATCCATATTTTTCCAGATAACCTTTTTATCCGTCCTGACAAGCTGCATTCCTCTGCATTCTTCCTTCATAAGGTCAAGTACCTCTCTATTGGTTAGCAAAGACATTGTCCAATCATCAAGAAGCGTCAACTCCGCTCCAATCATGAGCGGCGAACGGAACATGCACCAGAGCGTCATCATAGTTTTTTGCTCTTCCTTAGTAAACCTTGTTTCCCACTCATGACCGAATCCCTTGCCGAGCCTGCCAAGAGGAAGCATATCACAATCAGGAAAACAGCCTTCCCTCACATGATCCTGCCACAATTCGCAGCGTGCAAACATCGCTTTTAACAAATCCCATGCATCCCAGAAGTCATCCGTAATACGCCACATATTAGCATATTTACAATACTCCCATGCATGTTCAATCTGTGCCGGTCCCGGAGAAAGACTGAGCACTATCGGTCTGCCGCATTTTTCTATGGCATTATGCAGCATCCTTATCTCTTCCCATCCACCGAAATGTTCCGTACGGTATAACCTGCTGTCGCAGATATCGTCGCATTTTATATAATCCACGCCCCAATCCGCATACATGGCAAGCAATGAATCGTAATAAGCCTGTCCGTCTTGCGTGTTTCGCACGCCATACATATCCGGATTCCAGATACATATGGAAGAAGGGTCCGCTACCATATCCGCCGTTTCTTTTGCTCCCAAAACGGGACAATGCTCATGCGCCGCTTTGCGTGGAATACCTCTCATAATATGGATACCGAATTTAAGTCCCAGACTATGTACATAATCAGCTAACGGTCCAAATCCTTTTCCTCCTGACGAAGAAGGAAAACGCTCAGGCGCAGGCTGCAGCCTTCCGTATGCATCCATTTCCACATCCCCGAATGGAATATACTGGAATCTGTCCCTCTTAGTTCCCGCATCATTAGAGTACCATTCTATATCCACTACTATATATTCCCAGCCGAATTCCTTTAAATGAGCCGCCATATAATCCGCATTGGCTTTTATCTGCGCTTCATTCACTGTAGTATCATAATAGTCGTAGCTGTTCCAGCCCATAGGCGGGGTAAGTGCAAAGTCATTCTTATTCATTGGTTTATTGTCTCCTTTGTCAATCGTTTTCTGATTATATTATGCTATTGAACAAAAATTTTCCCAATTATCTAAATATTAGTATAACGGAAATTCTCATAATTTACAACAAATAGTGGATACGCATTCAAAGTGCAGTAAATACCTGCTGCAATATTCAATTCTATTAATATAAAAATAAAATATAATTTTGCAAATTTTGACAATATTTTGTCTAATTTTTCCAAATAGAACCTTGTCTATGATTAATATGATAGACTGAACACAGAAAATACGTACAAAGGAGCTGGTAGTATTGGCTGATGTCTGTCTTATCCAAATGCCATATTCCACACTATATACACCGAGCCTTGCACTTGGCATCTTAAAATCCTGCCTCATTCAAAACGGATTTTCCTGTCGTGTATTTTATGGGGATATTGCATTTGCGGATGCTATAGGATATGAGACATATGAAAAGTTTCTGAATAAAAGAATCATCTATCAGTTCGCGGAAATGAGTTTTGCCAAGACTGTATGGCATCCTGAAGAAACCAATTTGCTCACAGGACTGTGTGAAGAAAACTGTCAGCAAACCTATCTGGAAAAAATCGTGTATCCGCTGGAAGGGAAGTCCAATGCGGAGGAATATGCCGGAATCATGGCAGAAGCACAGAAAGTAATACCGGATTATCTGAAAAATCTTGCAGCGGATATTCTTAAAGAAAAACCACTTGTAGTAGGTTGTTCCAGTAATTTTCAGCAAAACAATGCCTCTTTTGCAATTTTGAGAGAAATTAAGAAAGCAGCTCCACATATCATTACAATTATGGGCGGAAGCAACTGTGCTCTGGAAGCGGGTCAGGTAATCGCTTCTGAAGTAGAATGGATAGATTATACTTTTTCAGGGGAAGGGGAATCTTCCATACCGGAATTTTGTCGTCTGGTCAGTAAGTATGGAAAGGATATTCCGATAACAGAGCTTCCCGAAGGTGTAATGTCCAAAAAGACCACGGAAAGGAAAGCGGTATTTCCCAAAACAGTGAATCTGGATGACATACCTTTACCTGATTTTTCGGAATATTTTGAAGAAGTAAACAAGGCTTCATGGATGAATGGGGAATGGATTTCTTTAGTGGCAGAAAGTTCACGTGGCTGTTGGTGGAAAGAAAAGCAGGGATGTACATTCTGTGGGCTCTGCATGGAAAACGGACAGTACCGTAGAAAAAGCACAGAACGCTTTCTGAATGAACTTTTGGCGCAAAGCCGCCGTTACGGTATAAAGCGCTTTTTCTTAACTGACAGCATCCTCAGCAATGAAATGGTATCGGAGTTTCCGAAGATGGTTGATGCTCTTCCTGAAAATCCCGGTTTTCTTCTCTTTGCAGAAGTAAAGTCGAATATGAGTCCGGAGGAAATAAAGAATCTGAAAAGGGCGGGATTTTATGCAGTACAGCCGGGGATAGAAGCGATTCAGGATGACCTATTAAAGCAGATGAATAAAGGAAATCGCGCTATACGGCATATAGAATTTTTGAAAAGCGCACAACAGTGCAAGATGAAATTGAGCTGGAACCTTTTATTCGGTTTTCCGAAAGAAGAGGAAAAGTGGGTAAAAGAAACATTAAATCTGATTCCGATGCTGACACATCTGCCGCCTCCGAATGGCGCAATGCATATAATTTATCAGAAATACAGTCACTATTATGAAAACAGCGCATCGTATGGACTAAACTTAAGCAGGCTGCCAGCCTACAATCATATATATGGGTTCCATGAGGCGCTTGCCGTGGGTGCCGCATACAATTTTTATCCGGAAAACCGGAAGTGTCTGAATGCATATTATGCATTGAAAAATAAAGGCGGAATATACAAGCTTTTGACAGAAGCTGTATCTGATTGGAGAGTTCGGTATTATACAGAAGGTGATTGCTTACAAATGACCTGTCATGCCGGGCAATTGGAAATCATGGACCTTAGGTCAAGCGCGAAACATTCATATTATATATTTTCAGGAGAAGAAAAAGAACTGTATCTTTTCTGTGATTCTCCTAAAAAAGAGCATGATATTATCGCACATATGGAAACAATCGGACAGGATAAAAAAAGGACAAAACAGATACTAAAAATGATGCAGGATAATCTGCTTCTTGTGGCGTTTGGAGATGAGTATCTGTCACTGGCAGTCAGCATTGGAGGAGAGTGATGAAAATAATAAAAGATACGGAAATTTACCTTTCTCCGCAAAAGGATGGATATCATCTCACAGAGAATGAAAGAATTACTGCCCAAATCAAAAGAGTTTTGGAATTTTGCAGCATGGATGCGGAGTTTGTATCAAAGTTAAGAGAGGAACCGGGGAAGGCTCTTCAGGATATTAATGTGAAAATTCCTTTTGAAAAAATTAAATGTCTACTCATGAAGGATTCCGAAAAAATTCCGCTTACGGAAGAAGCTGCCTGCTATCAACAATTTGTCATGAATAAACTGAAATCCAGAAATTATATGCAGCAGACAGGTTGTACGCCTATTGATTTACGATTCCGGCGTTGGCGGGAAAGGCAGCTTAACAGATGCCGTGTAGAAATGGGCATAAGAAATCAGGTCATGATTCATGCACCACTCATATTTGAACTTTCAGACGGTTGTTCGGTCGGCTGCCCTTTTTGCGGAGTGAACGCCGGAAAGCTGAAAGGAATTTATAGACATACTCCTGAGAATGCGGAACTGTTTCGGGAGATTCTCCGTAATATGAAAACGCTGCTTGGGGATTCTGCAGGAAGCGGAACATGTTATTATGCGACAGAACCGTTGGATAATCCTGATTATGAGAAATTTATCAAAGACTATTATGAAATTCTGGGAGCGATTCCTCAGTTGACAACAGCAGCAGCCATGCGGGACCCGGAGAGAACCCGTAAAATGCTTTCCGACTTCCATAGTATGTATAAGCATATCCATCGGTTTTCTGTATTGAATCTTGAGACATTCAACGCGATAATGGATTTTTTCACACCGGAGGAATTACTCTATGTAGAACTGATTCCACAGTTTCCGCAGGCACCGGCAAATCATTTTTCCGAAGCAGGACGGAATCGAAAAGAAAATGATGAAAGTTCCTATAATGTGGGGACAATATGCTGTGTGTCCGGTCTGGTCGTAAATATGCCGAGAAAAGAAATACGCCTGTTGTCGCCCTGCGGCGTGGACAACGAACATCCTACCGGAGAACTATTGACTGCGCATGGAACATTCACTGATATTAAAAGTTTTGAAAATATGCTGAGAGAAATTATGGATAAGTATATGGGAAAACCTGACTCCACAAAACCGCTTTCTTTCTATCCTTATCTGGATATCGAGTACATTGAAAATGGTATCATAATAAAAAGCAGGGGCGGATATGAGAACAAACTGGAATATGTTAATGATGCCAGTCAGAATATTCCCGGAATTACAGCCAAATTGATAAAGGAAGGAGGGTACTGCATAGAGAAAATCGCTGAAATTCTGGATGACGAATATCATATTGATTACGCACATAGTTATTATATGTTGGGAAAATGGTATCAGTCCGGTTTCTTGACGATGGAAACATAACTTTTAAAGGAGGTTTAGGATTATGGATGTAAACAAAGATAGAAATGATGAAATAAAAGAGTACCGCAAAAAATATTCAGCGCTTATAGCTGAATGCTGGCAGGACGAGGATGTAAAAAAGAACTTCATGGAAAACCCAAAGGATGCATTTAAGGAATATTCCATTCCTGTTGAAGAGTCCAAACAGTATCAGGTAATCGAAGCCGATAAGAACAGTACATATGTGGTTCTTCCTTATGAAGGTGCAGAAGAAGCAGTTCAATCTTTATTTAAATTATTCCATATATGGAGTGAAAATGGGAATCAGATTATCAAACCGGGCTGTGAACTGCGCCTGATTCAGAACACTGCAGATACCAATTATATTGTATTACCGTTCAATCCGGAACTTTATACGGAAGAAGAAAAAATGTCGTTGCAACAGGCAGATGGCTGCACAACTGTGGATGTAGACGTTGCATTACAGTCTGAAATTGCTATACAGGTCATTTCTGTACAATCTGCGATTGCAGCAACAACATATGTCGCAGGAGCAGAGGTCGGAGCACTGGTTGTAGTTGCCGGAGTTATTGTCCTGATTTAGGAAGTAATCCCTAAAGCGTTGCAATAATTGAGGGGGGAATGGTGTATATATAAAACTGTTCAATTTCAGTTTATTCCATCAATCCCCTTCCCTTAGTGCTTTTAATTATAAATCGACTGATAACGGCTCTTCTTTTCCGTATTTTCTTCTAATACCTTATTCAGCCGGGAAGTATAAAATTCATCTATATAAGTAAAGGAATTATACATCCCATTAAGCGGCCAATCTACTACAGGAACAATGGACATATTAGAATCATTGACGGTAAACCCTTTGGCATTTTCAGAATCGAAATGTTCTTCAAAAGAAGCTGTTATATATCGCACACAGCTCCGGATATCATAGTCGTCAAGCGTATAGCCTACAAATTCCGCCTGTATATGCTCTGTAAGTTTAAGCCCTACGCAGACATTGCATGTAAGGCTCGGATATTCGTCGGGGCTGATATGCCAGACGTAAGAGTATAAATATATTTCACCGGAAGCATCTGCCTGATTGTCCATGCAGTAATGTTCAAAATGTAAATCAGATACTTGTTTGCGACATTTTTCTTCCGTATATTTACTAATCTTCTGCATACATTCCTGCCAATCAAGTACGTCTGACGAAACAACTTTTGTTTTGTCCTGAATCAGGCATGCGATGGAGCCATCCCCAGACATAACAAAATTGGCGAAGGCATCGCCTGATTGCGTAATTCCGATTGTCCAGCCGTAAGGCATATCCATTTCGTATTCGCCCATCTGTATGCCTCCGCGCGACCTTTTATCTTTAAGGATATAACCTGTTCTTGATATCTCAAGGCACATTCCCGGATAAATCAAATCCGGGTCTGTCAGCATATCCTGATTAGCCTCCGCCAGTTCTATATAGTAATTACCGTCACCAAGCTGCTCTTCGGCAATTCTCCAAAGACTGTCTCCGGCAAGAACCGTATAATCATCTAAAACTTCCGTTAAAGTCATATAGTTATCGCTTTGCGCATATGCATCATTATAAGCTAAAGGATATTGCTCCGCCGCCAGAACGTCCATATAAGGTACGGCACTCATAATAACCACCGCACCAATGATAGAAATTCCTTTTTTCTTTAATACTCCCAATTCCATACTCCTGCACTTTCTCCTAACCAGAGATTCTCTTTTTTGTCTGTACACGGAAGCACTTCTCCCACAGACTCGGATTTTTCATATTTATCCCAAAAATCGCTTTGTTTCTTAAAGGTTTCTAATTCCTCTAAACTAAACTGTGCAGATAAGCTGCGATTGACAGGCTCATATGTAATAGCACGCTCCAATACAGGGTCAAGCGAAACACCTATAACTATATCCTTATCCTCTGTTATATAGAAAAATGAATTGTAGAAAAAAATTTCATTACTTCTCCCCTCTTCAGGTAAAAACCAGGATAGAACGAGGTCAACATCTTTCTCATCTGCGTATTCCGTACCCTCATCGTCACTAAGAGTTTTGTCCCACAGCCTGATAAAATCTCTATTAACCTCCAGAATATCTTCCAACCTATAACTTTGTCCGGTAAGCAGGTCTATCGTAAGCGCTCTTTCGGTTCCGTTTGTCATCCACACAGGATTACCGGCAGAATAATATTCTTTATAATCCACACTCAAAAGGTACTGGCTATGATATGTAACATCACAATTTACATCACTTGCAAAAATAGAAAAATGTTCTTCCTGAAAAGCTTTCACATCATCAGACGGCTCTAAATGCCAATAATTCACCCTGTCCATAGCAGTATCATACAACAATTGATTTATCTGTGTCTGCATCTCATCTTCTATTCCGCTCAACTGAGGATATTCCACTGTCAGGACATCCCAGTAATCATATTCATCCGAATATTCGACAAAATATTGTTCCTTTTGCACGGTGTAATTCTCATATCCCTTTGGAAAAGAATCAGACAGCATGATTCCGGCAATTATTCCAATCACTACGAGCGCTGCCAGAATGACTACTGACAAAATAATCCGTTTCTTTTTGCTTTTTCCTTCGTTATTCTGTTCTTCATTGTTCTTTTCTTCATTGTTTTTTTCTTCAAAATTCTTTTCTTCATTATCCGGTACTATTATAACATCCCTTTGATAAGCTTCTCTTTCGTCCATGATTTTACTATTCCTTTCTACTACAATATATTTATGGTTAATACCCCTTACAGCCAGTAAGGA
>CAMWWS010000023.1 GCA_947178085.1 uncultured Lachnospiraceae bacterium
CCAGCATACCGTCTATAAAACTCATAACGGTATCTTCATCATAATTTGTCGTGAAAGAGGTAGACAGCCACAGTCCGAAGGTCCATGGTGCCGGAAGCGAAGGTTTGCCCGTTAAATCGGTATATTTTGTCAATACTTCTTTCATGGTAGGTCCGCCTATGAAGAAGTAATCCAGACTGCCGCCCTTTACACTGAACGCGGTTTTCGTCACATTTTCCGTTGCAAACTCAAAGGAGACTTTTTCCGGATGATTGACCAGAATACCATATCCTTTATTGGAAATAAAGAATGGAATATTCTTATAGGACTGCTCGGTGCTGGTGCCGCCGTCTTCATTATAAATCTCTACAGTTTGTCCGTTTTTTACAAATGGAGTAAAACGCTCACCCGTACCGTATAATAGTTCGCCTACACCTATGCTCAACTGCTGACGCATATAAGTTTCGTCTAAGTCGCCGTTTCGGTCATAGTAATCGCCTTTCCAGTCGGTTTTAAGCATTGCCAAATCCTTTGTCAGACTTTGGGTAATTACCTTTCCGCCTGTACAATAGCGCATATACCAGTTCTTTTTGCCGATTTTCAAAGAAACAGAGCCGCTTGTTACAATAAGCTCTTCTTCCGAATCCTTCACCTGAAGAGTCTGAGGATTGTCAAGATTCAACTCAAAAGCCGGGCTTTTTGGAAGCGTTCCCATATAATGGTCAGTCTGTACGCGGATAATGTCGGGCATTGGTGAGCTGATACGTATAGTCAGATTAACGCCGCCCAAGGTATCACCACGTTCAGTGATTTTATGTGTAGGTGCGCATAACGTGACTTCCTTTTCTTCAATTTTGGTGTAATATACCTCTCCCGGTGAGAAGCACGCAACACCTTCTTTAAGTAACCAGCAGCCGTTATTGAATTTCATAGCAATCCTCCTTAAAATACTATTTAAAATTTTATAAATATATATTATTATAAATCTAAACCAAAAGAAAGAATAGTTTTTTTTAATAATAGTTTGAACAAAATGAATAAAAACGGAGCTCTGATGCAGTGGCAAATCGCTCCTTATTTTATTCATTTTGCCCAAACTATAGATTCTGAAATTTATGAAAGGGCTGAATTAATATAATGAAAAACGAGAAATATGAATACCGCAACCTTCCGATTCCGGGCGGTGGATATGTGACAGGCTTTATTTTTCATGAGAAAAAACAGGGAGTTCTGTATGCCAGAACCGATATCGGCGGTACATACCGGTTTGATTATGAGTCGAAACGTTGGTTAAGCTTAATAGACCATGTAACAATGGATGATTTAAGTGAGACTTTTCCGATTGCTGCGGCGCTTGACGATATACACCCGGAAAGACTCTATATTGCGTGCGGAGTCCACAGGGAAGGCGCGGGAGTAATAGCGATATCTGACGATTGCGGAGCGCATTTTGTTTATCATAAAATTCCTGTATTGGTTCATGGAAATTTGAACGGAAGAGGAACTGGATATCGCCTGATAGTAGATAAGCAAAACAGTGACAGGCTTATATTTGCAAGCCAGCAGGAAGGCTTATGGATTAGTTCTGACAGAGGAGCTAATTGGGTGAAAAATCATGCTTTTCCGGAAGAGTATCTGACGTTTGTGGGTCAGAGCAGTGACGGGAGCGCATTGTTTGCGGGCTGCGCGGGCGTGACTACGAAACGAAGCGAACGACTGCGCGGACATAGCCTGTACGTATCTTATGATGGAGGAATTAGCTTTGATAAAATGTGGCAGCCGGACGATGGAGAGATAGAAGGAGTAAGGCTGGCGGGACTAGTGGCTCAGAGGTACGCGCTGGATGAAAAATATCTCTATGTTACGTTTTCCGTAATGGGAAGGAACGCCTATGTATTGGAGAACGGATACAGCTGTGATGGAGGAAGTGTCATAGGAGGAAGGGTAGTCCGTTATCCAATACTTTCAAATAACGAGTTCGGAAAAGGAGAAGAGATTACTCCGAATCAGGACAGTATGGAAGTGCGGCAAAACAGATATCATGAGTATGGTTTCAGCGGAATCAATACAGCGGCGACGCAGCCGGGACTTCTGATTTGCTCGACTATCTGCAAAGAAAATGGTGATAGCATTTTCCGTTCCTTTGATTATGGAGAGAGCTGGGAAGAAATTCTGCATGATTTAGATGTGGGAAAGATGGATTTCAGAACGTCATACATGAAGCCCTGCTACAATGGAGGACATTCCCCTATACACTGGCTTACCGATTTGAAAATCAATCCGTTTGATGAAAATGAGGCTTGGTTCAACACAGGGACAGGAGTGTTCCGTACCGGGAACCTGACTGGGGAGAAGGTAGTTTTCAGCGATTGGAGCGACGGTATAGAAGAAACCGTACATTTAAATCTGTACAGTCCTCCGGCGGGTGATGTATATTTGATTGATATTTTAGGTGATTTGGGTGGATTTGCTTTTCGTAATCCGGATGAACAATGTGACAATTCGTTTGATGATTCAGAGGGAAACAGGTATATTACCTGCATAAATGCAGATTATTCCGATATCAGACCTGAGTTTGTCGTAGTGACGCCCAGAGGAAACTGGACCGGAAAGACTAAGGGAGGACTGATAGTATCGCAAGACCAGTGCAGGACATTTACTCGTCTTCCCATGCCATTCGGAATTACGGATAAACTGGATAAGGCACTGCATCGAATCGAAACGCCCAATGTCAACAGCGGATGGGCAGCGGTATCACCGGATTGCAAAAATATTGTCTGGTCTGTTGCAGAAAATATTCAACTGCCAATCGATATGGTAATAACCAGTCAGGATGGCGGAAAAAGCTTTGTAAAGGCAAAAGTCTATGATGTTTCGGGTGAGGTGAAGAAACAGGGCGGTATGAAGGTTTTTGCTGATCGTATGGAAAGCAGCATTTTCTACGGGTTTGGGGAATGTTCTCAATTCTATTTAAGCAGGGATGGCGGTCGGACGTTTTGGCAAAGGGAGATTCCGCAGTTTGATTTCCCGCAGCTTGACTTTTCACGTATAGATTGTGCCAACAAGACTGAGGTGAGGGGTGAATGCGGTAAGCAGGGAGTTTTCTATATGGCACTTGGAAAATATGGGCTTTGGAAATTACATTATGATATGAAAAGAGATGACATAAGTGTCATAAAACTCGGCGCAGACGGTGATATTTTCTATCGAATGGGACTTGGAGTAATTCGTCCGGGAGGAGATTATTATAAAGAGGATAAGGCTATTTATACGGTTGCTAAGATAGACGGCGTATATGGATTCTACCGCTCGGTGGACGATGGAAAGACTTTTGTGAGGCTTAATGAGGATAACCAGATGTATGGTGAAATCAACAGTATGGAAGGCGACAGCAGGGTATACGGAAGGTTTTATCTTGGGACGGGAAGCCGCGGAGTACTGTATGGAATGCCGTGTGAGTAAATTATCTGTTTTTGACATAAGTTCTGGTTACTGAAAAATTATTAACATAAAGGAGGATTACATATGTATTTAGAGCAGGATAATAACAGGCTGATGATAAAGGATGGGAAATCACAGGTGTGGATTGAGCCTTGGGGCGAGAATTCTTTAAGGGTGCGGATGAGCTGCGAGGCGCATATGGATGCAAATGATTGGGCATTGACGGAAAAAGTGCCTGAAACGGATGTACAGATTACTTTTGAGGAACTGGATGTCACGGACCCGTGGTATAAGTCTGAGGAATATGCGAAATATCACCAGAAGGGTATTCAGGCTGCGATCACCAACGGAAAGATTACGGCTAAGGTGTCTCATGAAGGCTGGATTAGTTATTATAATCAAAAGGGTGAACTTCTGACGGAAGAATACTGGCGCAACCGTAACCGCATCAATCGTTATTGTGTGCCGCTAAGAGTTGATGCCAGAGAATTGAAGCCTATTCAGGGTTCTACGGATTATACCCTTACTGCACGTTTTGAAGCGTTTGATGATGAGAAAATCTTCGGTATGGGGCAGTATCAGGAAAAGAATCTGAATAAAAAAGGCGCTATACTTGAGCTGGCGCATAGAAACAGTCAGGCAAGCGTGCCTTTTATGGTATCAAGCAGAGGCTACGGCTTTTTGTGGAATAATCCGGCAATCGGAACGGCTATTTTCGGCGCTAATAAAACGGAGTGGTCTGCGAAGAGTACCAAAAAACTGGATTATTTTATTACGGCGGGAGATACGCCTGCCGAAATCGAAGAACAATATTCCATGGCAGCCGGCAGAAGCCCGATGATGCCTGAGTATGGTATGGGGTACTGGCAGTGCAAACTGCGTTACAGAAATCAGGAAGAACTGCTTGCAGTAGCGAGGGAACATAAAAAGAGAGGGCTTCCGATGGATGCCATAGTAGTTGATTTCTTCCACTGGACAAGACAGGGTGATTTTAAATTCGAACCCAGAGACTGGCCGAATCCCGAAGCAATGGTAAAGGAATTGAAAGAGATGGGAATCGAGACGGTAGTATCTGTCTGGCCTACTATCGATGAGCAGAGTGAGAACTTCGGCGAAATGGCACAGAAGGGGTACTTAGTTACGGCGGACAGAGGTAATTCCAACCATATGACGTGGATGGGAAATACGATATTCTATGATGCGACTCATCCCGGCGCACAGAAATTTGTCTGGGAGCGGTGTAAGGAGAATTATTATAAAAAGGGAATCCGCTGTTTCTGGCTGGATGAGGCTGAGCCTGAATACGGTCCTTACGATTTCGATAATTACCGCTATTATGAAGGTACAGCGCTGCAATGTACGAACCGCTATCCGGTAGGCTATGCCAAAGGCTTCTATGACGGACTGCGTGAAGAGGGCGAGAGCGAAATAATGAGTCTGGTACGCTGTGCATGGGCAGGAAGCCAGAAATACGGTGTGCTGACATGGTCGGGTGATATTTATTCATCTTTCCGTTCCATGCGCGAGCAGCTTCAGGCGGGACT
Source organism: uncultured Lachnospiraceae bacterium (assembly GCA_947178085.1). The sequence continues at coordinate 4,965 of CAMWWS010000023.1, forward strand.
TAATATGGGAATGGCGGGTATTCCGTGGTGGACTTCCGATATCGGCGGATTCTTAGGCGGAAACATTGAGGATGAACATTTCAGGGAACTGCTGGTGCGTTGGTTCGCATGGGGCGCTTTCTGCCCGGTATTCCGTATGCATGGTGAACGTTCTCCGTGGTATGAAAGAGAGCAGGAATATATTAACGGCGTGCGTCAGCTTACCAGCGGACAGGATAATGAGGTATGGAGCTTCGGTGAGGATAATTATAAGATTTTGTCAAAATACTTATTTATTCGAGAAAGGCTTCGTCCTTATATCAGAGACTGCATGAAGGCGGCAAGTGAAAAGGGTGCTCCAATCATGCGCCCGCTGTTCTTTGATTTCCCGGAAGATAAAGCATGCTGGGAAGTGGAAGATGCTTATATGTTCGGACCGGACCTGCTGGTCGCTCCGGTGATGGAAGAAGGGCTTAGGGAAAGGTCAATTTATCTGCCATCGGGCTGTGAGTGGACAGACGCCAATACGAAAAAAGTATATGAGGGCGGACAGACAGTGACAGTCCCGGCGCCTTTGGATATTATTCCTGTTATGATAAGAGATGGGAAAGATTATAAGATTTATGAATAAGAAGAACCATGCGAAAGGAAAAAGCAGCTATGATTTATAAGGAATATCCGATTCAGGTCGAGGATTCGACAGACAGGGCACATGTTAACGTATATTTGATTTCACATTCGGAGGAAATTAATATTCAAAAAAGACCGTTAATAGTTATTTGCCCAGGCGGCGGTTACTCTTTTGTGTCGGAAAGAGAGGCAGAAATGCTTGCCTTACAGTGGCTTGCACTTGGATATCATGCAGCGGTGCTATATTACTCTGTGGAACCGGCGGTTTATCCGACGGCTCTGCTGGAACTTGCCACAGCCGTAAAAATGATGAAAGAGCATTCGGAAGAGTGGTATATCGATAAGGATAAGATTCTGATAGAAGGTTCGTCAGCGGGCGGGCATCTGGCGGCAAGTTACGGTATGTTCTGGAACAGAGCGTTTATGGCGGAAAAAACAGGAACGACTTCGGAAATGCTTCGTCCGGCAGGTATGATTCTGAATTATCCTGTTATTACTTCCGGTGAGTACGCTCATGACGATTCGTTTCGCTCTTTGCTGGCGGAAAAATATGAGGATATGAAAGCAGAAATGTCCTTAGAGAACCAAGTCAGCGTCGATACGCCGCCTGCCTTTATATGGCATACGAATGAAGACGGTCTTGTTCCGGCGGAAAATTCACTTCTGCTGGCATTGGCGATGAGAAAGCAGGGGATTCCGGTAGAATTGCATCTGTACGCAAAGGGAGGGCATGGACTGAGCCTTGCCGATGAACGCACAGACGGAATGGATGGCTGGGGAAATGTAAAAGAATGCCAGTCATGGATGGCATTGGCGGATACATGGATGAAAGAAGTAATTCTAAGATGAAATATAATATAGCGCAAATATACTGTATGGATTGATATTATTTTGAATTAGATATTATTAATAAAAGAAAGCAGATGATTAATTAGTCGTCTGCTTTCTGTATTACAAGGTATTTGGGATAACTGCAAGGTCACTATTCCACAGTAACTTTAATTACAACAGGAAACTCACTTTTGATATTATCTGTGATAAAGTGCATACCGTATATGTCACAGTTAAAATCAATCTGCTCATCAGACCCAAGAATGTTTACCTTACGGATTATACCGTGGAAGTTCGGCTTGCTTGCATCAATGGACTTTGACAGTGAATGAATGGTTATTTTACCGTCTTCGGGATATTTCAGGCATATAGCATAAATGCATCCGTTTCCTGCGGTGAACCTGAAATCTTCGCATGTATATACAGTGGGAGAGCCATCGCTGAACTGTCCTTCGATTTCTTTTGTAGGACCCTCAGCCGGATACCGCCATGGTTTGGTATTATATATAGCTTCTCCGTTTACGTTAAGCCAACTGCCTATGTCCCGCAAGATGGAGAGGTCTTTTTGGGCGAATGTACCATCTGACTTAGGGCCTACATTAAGAAGAAGGTTGCCGTTCTTGCTGACTACATCAATCAGATAGCAGATAATTTCATTGCTGCTCTTATAATCAAGGCTGGTGGTGTAACACCATGAATTACGGGCGATTGCAGTATCAGTCTGCCAGTGATAGGGTCTGGTATCCGCGAATTTACCGCGCTCCACATCTACGATAGCGCTTCCAAACGCCATAGCATCATGTTTATAGCAGATAGCGGTATTATAACCCCATTCCAGACCTCTGTTATAATAGTATGCTGCAATCTGGCGCAGTGCGGGCTTAAATCCCTCATGCTCAATCCACCAGTCGAAGTAAAGAATTTTAGGCTGATAACGATCTATGATTTCGCAGGTGCGGCATATCCAGTCTTCCAGAAATTCCTGAGTCGGATAAGGCTTCGCGAAAAGGTCCTGATGGTCAGGCTGTTCCTGAATAGAAGGCCAGTAGAAATCGCCACATTTGAGCGGATCCTTGATATCGCTTTCGAAATCCCTGCCTTTCCCCATGAACCAAAAGTGTTCAGCCCTGTGAGAAGAAGTACAGAAAACCAGTCCTTTTTTCTCAAGTGCCGCTTTCAGTTCACCGAGAATATTCCGTTTCGGTCCCATGTTAGCAGCATTATAAATGGATAAATCACTTTGATACATCTGGAAACCGTCATGATGCTCCGCTACCGGAACAACATACTTGGCGCCTGCAGCAGAAAAGGTCTCCGCCCAGAAATCAGGGTCAAATTTATCGGCTGTAAACATGGGAATAAAGTCCTTATAACCAAAATCTTTATGGGCGCCATATGTCTTTATATGATGCTCGAACTCAGGAGAACCCTGAATATACATATTTCGGGAATACCATTCATTATTGAATGCGGGAACGCTATATAATCCCCAGTGAATAAAAATTCCGAATTTAGCTTTTTCAAACCATGACGGCATGACGAAATCAGTAAGTGATGCCCAGTCGTCATGATAAGGACCTTTGTCTATAACCTCGCGAATCTGTGATAAGTATGCCTGCTTGTCGGTAATTTTCATATGGATGTCTATGCCTCCCTCTTAGTAATGACTAAATTATTTCTGCTGTAAAATCGCAACTCCGTTTGCTCCCAGCAGGAGAGTATCCCCGTTTTGATAAACATTGTTAGTCAGAATATCCGTACCGTCGCAATTTAAGACAATATCACATTTTTCTTCACTGTGGTTTAAGAAGAATAGGAATGTGCCGTTGCCATTGCTGCGCTTCGTTACTTCAATATGTTCCGGCGTATTGATTATGGGTTCAATGCCAATATCTTTACATATGCCGCCGATAAATTGTCTGTAAAAATCCGCATTGGAGCGGGTAGCCACATAGTAAGCGGCCCCTTTACCGAAATTGTTGCGTGTCAGTGAGGGCATACCTGCGTAGAAATCTTTTTCATAAGCAGAAAGCACCTGCGCATTTTCCGTATGCAGTAAATCGCAGATAAGGGTTGCAGGATAGGTAACGCCCTTATAAGTGAAGGAATTGGAGACATCATCCGGAAGCGCATCTTCTTCCTCTACCCATATTCCCAGAATATCCCTGAGTTTTCCGGGATAGCCGCCGATTGTTACTAAGTCATGCTCATCAACATAACCGCTGAAGAAAGTAGTCAGGAAATGTCCGCCGTTATTAACGAAGCTTCTGATTTTTTCGTCATGCCCTGTTTTCACCATATAAAGCAGTGGAGCGATAACAAGAGAGTATTTGGATAAATCATCTTCCACACTTATTAAGTCTACGGAAATATTCAGGTTGTTGAACGCTTTATAATAATTCAATACTTCATCAAAGTAATGAAGGTTTACACTCGGTCCTGCGGAATAGTCGGTTGCCCACCAGTTGTCCCAGTCAAATATGATAGCCGCTTTGGACTCAGTTCTGCCGCCAAGCGTCAGTGAACCAATTTTTTCAAGCTCAGCGCCTAGCTCGGTAATCTCATGAAATACACGTGTGTTTTCGTGACCGGCATGGTCAATGACGGCGCCGTGATATTTTTCGCATGCTCCGATGCTGCGCTTCATTTGAAAGAACATGACGGTGTCTGCGCCATGCGCCACTGCCTGATAGCTCCATAAGCGCATCACGCCCGGACGCTTGAGCGAATTATAAGGAAGCCAGTTAGTAACACTTGGAGTCTGCTCCATCAGTGCAAAAGGCTTGCCCTGCTTTAAGCCGCGCATGAGGTCGTGTTTAAGCGAGGTCTCCTCCATGGGAGTATCATTTGACGGATAATTATCCCATGAGATAAAATCCATGTATTTTGCCCACATCTGATAATCCAAGTCCTGATAAGCTCCCATCAGATTGGTTGTAATCGGTATGTCAGGAGTAATTTCATGAACGGCATCGTATTCCATTCTATAGCAGTTCATAATGCTTTCGGAATTGAATCTTCTGTAATCCAGAGATATACCCTGGAAAGTAGTTCTGTTAGCAGTAAAATGTTCAGATAGCATATTCGGTACTACGATATCTTCAAAATCATAGAATGTATGGCCCCAGAAAGCCGTATCCCAGACACGGTTGACTTCGTCAATAGTTTTATATTTGTTTTTCAGCCATTCGCGGAATTTGCGCTCGCAGTTTTCACAGTAGCACATGCCGCCGAACTCATTTGAAATATGCCATGCGACAATATTGTCATAATTTTTGTATCGCTCAGCTAATTTGGTGGCGAGAGCCTTGGCATACTTTTGGTATGTAGGACTGTTCGGACAGGAATTGTGACGGCTGCCAAATTTGCGCTTCATGCCGTTTAGTTCAGTTCTGAGAATATCAGGATGCTTTCTTGCCATCCATGCGGGATGAGCGCCTGTGGAAGTGGCAAGACAGACCTTGAGGCCGTTTTCTTTGACCAACTCCATGATTTTATCCAATTTTTCAAAATGGTAGGTATCCTCATCAGACTGAAGTGAAGCCCAGCTGAATACATTCAGCGTGACAATATCTATATGTGCAAGTTTAAGCAGACGCATATCCTCTTCCCATGTATCTTCCGGCCACTGTTCGGGATTGTAGTCTCCGCCGTAGAGAATTTTCTGTACCCTTTTGCTTTCAATCATAGTGTACCCCCTTGTTATTTTTGTGAGCTTATTATATCATTTTATTACTATAAGGTATAGTAATAAAAATCAGATTCTGGAGAGTAAACGATGTACCGGATTTTTATAGTTGAAGATGATGAAATGATAGCAGCTGGCTTAAAACGCCATTTGGAAAGCTGGGAATATGATGTGGTGTGCGCGAATGATTTTACGAACATCATGCCTGAGTATGTGAGCGCTTCACCCCAGCTTGTGCTGATGGATATCAAGCTGCCGTTTTACAATGGATATCACTGGTGCAGCGAGATTCGTAAGGTTTCCAAAGTGCCGATTATTTTCCTTTCATCCGCATCTGATAATATGAACATCGTCATGGCAATGAACATGGGCGGCGATGATTTTGTCGCCAAACCGTTTGATACGGATGTTCTTACAGCCAAAATACAGGCGCTGCTCAGGAGAAGCTATGATTTTGTAAGCCAGAGTGTGATTTTGGAGCATAAAGGAGCAATGCTGAATCTGACAGAGGCAACGCTTACATTTAAAAATGAAAAATTGGAGCTGACCAAAAATGAGCTTCGTATATTACAGATATTGATGGAAAACAAGGAAAAAGTCGTTTCAAGGGATACTTTGATGACAAGGCTCTGGGAAAGCGACAGTTACGTTGACGAGAACACATTGTCAGTGAATATTAATCGTCTTCGCAAAAAACTTGAGAGTGTCGGTCTTGAGGATTATATACAAACCAAAAAGAGCATCGGGTACAGAATAGGATAAACACAGATGAAAGATTTTACTGCATATATAAAGGAAAATATAAGATGGCTTGCGGTGATACTGTGTATTGCGCTGACCGCTTCGGCTACAATGCTTTTAAATGAGATACCATTTGTTGAGATTGCATATGGTCTGTTGCTGTGTTTTTTTATTACAATAGTAGCTTTTGCTGTGGGATTCGGAAGACATTACAGTAGCTTTCGTCATCTTCAGAAGCTGCAGGAGAATATCATAGTAGAGTCAGATATGATGAAAACTCCCGAGTACATGTATGAGAGGCAGTATCAGAATTGTGTCAGGATTCTGGCTAAGGAGAACAACCGTATTCGGAATGAAATGCTGAACAGGCAGCAGGACATGACAGAATATTATTCCATGTGGGTACATCAGGTGAAAACTCCGATAGCAGCGTTAAAACTGCTGATTGACGAGGATATGGCGGCTTATATGGAGGCAGAAGATATCGAGGAGAGTGACACGCGCGTCACAAATGAAAACCAGAAACGTAACGAACTTTTCCGTATTGAAGAGTATATTGACATGGCGCTCCAATATACGCGGCTCGGTGCTCAGACAAATGATTTCGTCATTGAGAGAATATTGCTTGACGAGGTGATAAAGAATTCCATTCACAAATATGCCAAACAGTTTATTTACAAAAAACTGAGCCTTAATTATGAATCAAAGGATATCATGGCAGTAACAGATAAAAAGTGGTTGGGATTTGTTATTGACCAGCTTTTATCAAATGCTATTAAATATACAAAACAGGGAAGCATCACTATACAGACGGAACAAAGTACAGACGCATCGGGTGAATGTGCAAGAATTATTATAGAAGACACTGGCATAGGAATCAGCGCCGAGGACCTTCCGCGAATATGTGAAAATGGTTATACCGGATATAACGGACATGCAGATAAACATTCAACAGGAATAGGGCTTTATCTATGTAAAGAGATATTGGACAAGCTTGGGCACCGGATTTCAGTCACATCAGAAATCGGGAAGGGAACAAGGGTGGAGATTAATAATATCTGCCTGTAAAAGGAAAAAACAGTGTAATCTTACGAAACTGTAAGAAATGAAGGGGAAATGTAAGCTTATGAAATGGCTGAGGTTTCCTCTTTTTGCTATGATTGGTTTATCAGAAATGAAAAGTTAAGAAAAGCCAGTCGTGGCTATTCAGGGAGGAGAATGATAATGGCAATTTTAGAGGTAAAAAATGTAAGCAAAATCTATACAACCCGTTTTGGAGGTACGAAAGTGCAGGCGTTGTCCAACATGAATTTTTCTGTTGAAGAGGGAGAATATGTGGCGATTATGGGTGAGTCGGGTTCAGGAAAGACGACGCTATTGAATATACTGGCATCGTTAGACAGACCTACAGGCGGGGAAGTATTACTAAGCGGAAAAAGCCTGAGTGCAATCAGGGAAAAGGAGATGTCTGCATTCAGACGTGACAATCTCGGTTTCGTATTTCAGGATTTTAATCTGTTGGATAACTTTTCACTGAAGGATAACATATTACTTCCGTTGGTATTGCAGGGAAAAGCAGTGCCCTATATGGAGCAGGCGCTTGAGCCGGTGGCAGAGAGACTTGGCATTACGGAACTGCTGTCAAAATATCCGTATGAAGTTTCGGGCGGGCAAAAGCAAAGAACCGCAGTGGCAAGGGCAATCATTACGAAACCACAGCTTATTTTAGCAGATGAGCCGACGGGAGCCCTCGATTCCAAAGCATCAGAGGGACTGCTCAATGTATTCGGCGATATCAACCGCAGCGGGCAGACGATACTTATGGTTACACACAGCACAACTGCGGCAAGTCATGCAAACCGTATCCTTTTCATAAAGGATGGAGAAGTATTCCATCAGTTATACCGCGGAAACCTGACAAACGAGCAGCTTTATGCAAGAATTTCCGATACATTAACTCTGGCGCAAAGCGGCGGAAATAAAGAAATATCGTAAGGAGAAAGGAGCATGGGGATTATTATGAATCATTTATATTGCAGACTGGCGATTACGAATTTGAAAAACAACAGGCGGTTTTATCTGCCTTATATACTAATGGGAATGGTTTCGGTGATAATGTTTTACAGTATGCGTGCCATACAGGGTAATGAAGGATTGGACTCGATGCGAGGCAGCACATCATTAAAAGCAGTACTCACTGTGGGACTTATTATTATAGGAATATGTGCGTTTATTTTCATGTTTTACGCAAACAGCTTTGTGATGAAAAGACGTAAGAAGGAACTTGGCGTATATAATATCCTTGGAATGGAGAAAAAACATATCGCAAAAGTGTTGGCTTGGGAAGCAGTAATACTATATACTGTTTCGGTTGCAGGAGGACTTGTTGTCGGTATTGTTTTCAATAAGCTTCTGACTATGTTTTTGTATAAACTGACAGGACTGTCGGAAAGGATTCCTTTTTACGTGTCCGGCTGGGGTTGTCTGCAGACGGCGGAGCTTTTTGGAGTAATATATATATTGATGCTGTTGTATAATTTTATGCAGGTGAAGCTTGCAAACCCGATTGCACTTTTGCATGGAAGCAATACAGGCGAGCGTGAACCGAAAGCAAAATGGCTCTCTGCACTGTCCGGAATAGCATGTATCGCAGCAGGATACTATTTGGCAATTACCACTAAGGATATAATAAACGCTGTAAATATGTTTTTTGTGGCAGTTGTCTTGGTAATTGGCGGAACGTATGAGCTGTTTATGGCAGTGAGCATTGTATTCTTAAAACTGCTTAAAAGGAATAAAAGTTACTACTATAAAACATCTCATTTTATTTCGGTATCAGGAATGCTTTACCGCATGAAACGCAATGCCGTGGGGTTAGCCAGTATCTGCGTACTCTCCACGATGGTGCTTGTAATGGTCTCAACGACTGTATGTCTGTATGCGGGTGTGGAAGATGCTCTGAACATTGAATTTAAAAAGGAAATAATGCTTTCTATATATCTTGACAGCGTGCCTGATGACGAGGAGAAGAATAATGTGATTGAGCAGATTGAGAGCTTAGCCAAAAAACAGGGCAGAACACTGACGGATGTGTCAGGATATACTGAAGTTGTGTATGCGACGCACAATAAAGGAAATGCGGTGGAGATATATGACAATGATGATCCGAGCTATGATTATACGGAAATGAGTCTGCTTTATGCGATGACAAAAGAGGACTACGAAAAGTATACAGGTATGGAACTTGATGACATTTCAAGAGGAAGCGTTATAGTTGCGGCGTCAAATGAATTTGATTGGAATACCATAAATATTTTCGGACAGGAATATCAGGTGGAAGGACGAACGGAATATCCAGACATGGGAATGGATTTGATGGATTATCTGAGTGGTACAACTGTAATATATGCTGTTGTAGCGGATGACGATGAACTGGACAGGATCAGGGGGGAGGAATTGCTCCGGTATTATATTGAAGTAGAAGTAGACGGAAGCAGAGACGAGAAAACTGCATTTACATCAGAACTGCGTGAAAATATTGGAAAATGGATGGATTATAAGACTTGTATCATAACAACGCGGACGGAAGAGTGGGATTCGTATATGGAGATGAACGGCAGTTTTTTATTCCTGGGACTTTTTTTAGGAAGCCTGTTTCTGATGATAACTATGTTAATCATATACTATAAACAGATATCGGAAGGATATGAAGACAGGGAACGGTTTGCTATTATGACAAAGGTGGGAATAGACAGAAGAAAAGTAAAAGCTGCTATCAACTCACAGGTGCGCACGGTATTCTTTATGCCGATTACTGTCGCAGTGATTCACCTTATCGCAGCATTTCCAATGCTTACGCGGATTATGATAATATTCGGCCTTTCGAATAATGAACTGTTTATTCAGTGCCTTATAGGAACGGTAGCAATTTTTGGAGTTATTTACTTCATTGTATTTAAGCTTACATCAGCGGGGTATTATAAGCTTGTATATCAGCAATAACAATAATTTGATTGTTTTTGTAATGAGCGGACTGAAAAATGTAATAAAAATCCTCGTATATTATGAAAAATATTCCAATATGCCCTAATGTTTTGATGTTAGTGCGCCGATATTATATTCAGAAATGGTGGAATCGCCAAATTCGGTATAACTATAGTCAGGACATTGGAGAAACAATAAACATATTTTCCGGTGTTACAAAAATCTTCCAAGGAGGGATATTAGAATGAGTGTAAACGGAGTTACAAGTACAACAAGCGCTTATGAGGCTTATCAGACATCTGCTGTTAAGACAACAGAAGAAAAGACTAACACAGAAGTATCCGCTGAAAAGAAATCAGAAGAGCAGGCAGGCGCTGTTTATGAGCCATCAAAGGCAACAGCAGTAAGTACTGCTAAGAAAACCTATACGCAGAATGCGGATTTGGTTGCTAAGATGAAAGCTGATGCGCAAAGCAGACAGAATCAGCTGCAGAGCATCGTAGAGCAGTTGATGACCAAACAGGGTCAGACATAT
>CAMWWS010000024.1 GCA_947178085.1 uncultured Lachnospiraceae bacterium
TCATGTAACTGTGTATGCATATATGTAGAAAAACTATGATAAAAACGCACCACAGTTATCATGTATAAGAATCAAGATTTGTTTTATTTCGTATATAATATCATATAACATAAAGTAATGCAAGATTTTTATATAAAATCCTGCATACCTTATCAACGTAGGAACTTATAATTTCACCCTTTACATTCCGGAAGCTGTACCGTAATATATTCTCCGTTATGGAACAGCAGTCCCCTGCCCATTTGCGGATACTCACGCTGTGATCTGACAGGGAAGATATTTAAAGTCCCCTGAGGGCTCAGTACCAGACCATGGGATGCCGCTTTTACCCACTTAGACAGCGTATCAAAGCCCTTGAGTTTCGCTGAATGCACGGTAATGATAATGCCAACGCCGCATTCAGCCGCGTCGGTCATAATGCCATGTAGTTCTTCCGCAAAGGCGCTGCCAAAAGTCATAAACTTATCCATATCATCAATTACGATATAAACAGGCTTCTCAGTCCGGTAATATGCAGACGCTGTTATAGCGCCGTTTTTATCCAGTTCCTGTTTGCAGCGAAGCTTTCTGTCTGCGGTAAGCTGCTTCATACAGTCCACAAAGTCCTCAAATTCTTCCTCATCCTGGACATAGGTGATACCTTCCATGTCCTGATAGGAATGCAATTCCATAGATGCGGAATCAAACACATAGGCGCTTCCGTAAGCTAAAATCTGATTCAGCAGAACCTTAACCATATTGGTCTTGCCTCTTCCGGTCTCTCCGATAATTACAAACGGAGACTGCATACATGTAAAGCCTGCCTTAGTAACGGATTCAGCTTCAAGACCCACAGCAAGGTCAAAATGCTCTCTTCCGTCTGCATAATCAGGCAGCATCTCATACCGGAACTGTTCCGGAAGAACCGGTATCCTCGGTGCCCGTCTGTCAGGATACTTGTCGGATATTTTCTGAATCAGTTCCTTTATTTTCCTGTTATACTCTATGTCGCTTCCAAACTTTACCATGGTGTAAATCTGCATGATATTCACATTGAGAGTCTTTACCAGCGCCCTTCCTCTTATCTCAGGCAGCTTGTATTCGCTTTTGCCCACCAGCGCACTGGCTTCCGTACTGTCAAAAAGATAACCTGCAAGCTTTATTTTAAAATTATTGAGGATAGAATACTTGACGCCGCTTACCCTTGTCGCCGTAATAATCATATAAATGCCGAGACCTGCGCCATCTCTTGAAAGTTTGGTGAAAAATTCCTCCACATCAGGACCTAATTCGCGTACCACGTCAAAGTTGTCAACGACAATTACAACCGCCTTCAGCGGCTCATCATTTGTCTGATTATATACGGTAAAATTCTGCACCATTTTTTCGGCAAAAAGCTTCTTTCTTAATGCGACTTCGTCCTGTATTATATTGATGAATTTCCCAAGCTTCTCCATGTCATCATATAAGATATAGTCGGCGGTGTGCGGCATGGCGTTTAACGGTATCAGCGCACTGTTTCCGAAATCAAGGATATAGAAATTCAGGCTTTCCACCTGATTCTGCAAGGCAAGGCTTAAAACCGCCGTCATCAAAAACATTGTCTTTCCATATCCCGCGGAGGACATGAACACAATATTCCCCTCCTTTGCCAGATTGACGGAATATTCCTTCTGGAGCTGTTCTTCCGGGATGTCAATCATGCCGAACGGAATCGTAAGGTTTATATGTATGGTTTTATCATATGGCTGAATCTCATTCCAGCCTTCATTATCCGTAACAGTACTTAAAGGGCTTACCAGAACCTGCAACAGGGAAGGCAGCCATGGTCTTTTGACCTTTTCTACTCCTTCTTCTTCAAAGAGTTTCTTCAGGTAATCAATAGTCACGTCAAGCTGGGTTGCTTTGATGCCGCCATCTTCCCCGGCGCCGCTTAAATCTTCATTCAAAAGCTCTCCCTGTCCGAGGTCATTTAGCAGATAGACCCTGTTATCCTTAGTCTTTTTCGCTCCGTCTTCCACAAACTCCGCGCCGCTCCACGCAGACTGGAATAATTCATAGATTTCATTGTTGCCCACCTGAAGATAAGCGCGTCCCGCCTGTGTAATATAAGCCGCATCTGGCGTCTTGATAATCTCGCGGCTGTCTGCTTCATCCTGAACCTTCAATGCCAGCTTAAACTTTGAGTTAGTCCATATCTGGTCGTTTACCACGCCTGTAGGCTTCTGTGTGGCAAGGATCAGATGGATGCCGAGGCTTCGCCCGATTCTCGCTGTGGAAACAAGCTCTGTCATAAAATCGGGCTGCTCTTTCTTCAATTCAGCAAACTCATCACTTATTAAGAAAAGATGCGGTATCGGCTCCTGCACTTCCCCATTCTTATACAGCTTATTATAGGAATTGATATGGTTCACGTTATACTGTCCGAAAATTCTCTGGCGTCTTGCCAGCTCGCTTTTTATGGAAGCCATCGCCCTTTTGCTCTCGCTTCCATCCAGATTCGTAATCGTACCAAGCAGATGCGGTAAATCCCTGAATAACCCAGCCATTCCGCCGCCCTTATAGTCAATCAGAAGAAATCCCACTTCATAAGGGTGGAAATTGACTGCAAGTGATAAAATATACGACTGTATGATTTCCGACTTGCCGGAGCCTGTAGTTCCTGCCACGAGTCCGTGCGGACCGTGTGCTTTTTCATGCAGGTTTAGGAAAACGATATCATCCTCAGCCCTTACGCCCAGCGGAACCGCAAGGGATTTATGGGACTGGTTCTTTCCCCACCTTTCCTCAGAATGGAACTCCTCCGGTTTCTTCACACCGTACATTTCAAAAAAGGTAATGCTCTCCGGTATCTTGGACGTAACCCCCTGGTCGTGAACCAGCACACTTAAGTTCCTTGCCATCCACTCCAGGTTGCAGTCGCCCACATGGTTTAAACGGAAGCGTTTGTTTACTACCTTATTTTCATTCAATAACAAATCAGCTTCTTCCGAATCATGTATCTCTACAACAGTCCCTATGATTTCCGGCAGATTTCCCCTTAAATAACTGGTATAAATCACGGAAAATCCAAGGTCCCTGCCTGATTTATTCAGGTATTCCATAATGGAATGGTCCATAATCAACTTCGGTTCATCAATGATAAATACGAAATGAGGCAGAAAGCGTGACTGTTTATTGCTCTCCTCAACCTTCAGCTTTCTGTCTTTTAATATCTGGAACAGGCTGCCGAGAACCTGGTCGCGCATCTGCTCGGAATTGATATCGCCGGACATGTTGAGACTCTTTATCGTCAGATGCGGATACCACCGCATCCAACGGAACTCATCATTGTACTTCTTATTATGTATCAATATGATCTGCAAATCATGGTAGCTCTGCTGGAAAGTCAACTGTGCCACGATCAGCTTCAACTGATCTATAATAATATCCTTTTCTCCTACCAGTCCAAGATGTGCGTTCTTAAGGCTTACAGTTACCGCCTTATCATCAATATAAGAGAATTTCTCAGCAAGAAGCTTCGCCTTCTTGTCCAGCTCGTCTTCTTCCATTTTCAGTTCATCATCCTGATATCTGACTGAAAAAGACGCTTTTTCCCTGCGCTTGCCCAGTGATATTTCCAGAAAGTCATCATCTTCCGCACTCCGTTCATAGATGCGGCTGCTGTAGCTTCCTGTCATCTTCTCAATATCCGCTATGTCCGGATAATTATAGTGATAGGCCCTCTCCTCTTCCTGATACAGCTCATTAAGTTCCTTCCGTTTTCTGAGCAGATAGTCCATGTACAGGTCACTGCGTGCCTTGTTTTTCTCCCTGCACTCCTTCTTGTCATTAATATAACCGGTAATAGAAAAGAACAGCGTCATCAAAGTTGACGCAATAGACATGAGTACAAAAATACCTCTGTTCATTACGATGGCAATCACTATCGTGATACACAGCATAATGACCGGAGGCACAATAGTCTGAACCAGACTGCCCTTGGGCATGGATGCCTCTGCCGGCGGATGATTGATTTCCACCTTCTTATCCGGAGCATGCATGATCAGCCGGGGCGACCTCGTGAAATGCGGGAAACCATCAAACGGCGTCTTTACGGCATCACATTCAGGCAGCAGAACCTCTGTTTTATCCATATCGGAAAAGACATCAACAAAGCCGTCGTAGTAGATAATAAGCACGTTTTCAATGAGTATCAGGTCACCGGCAGCTAACGTATATTCCAGGTCCATGTCAGCGTTATCAAGCTTTTTCCGGTTTAAAAATAAAAGGCCCTCAGAAGCATTTCCAAACACTTTAAACCTTCCATCTTCTATGGATACAATATAATCCATATCCGGGATATTTATGTCCCCGTCCTTTTTCATAACGGCAATTTTTCCCTGATGCTCGAAGCGGCGCGGGGAATCCGGCATGTACATGACCTGCTCCCCGCTATCTGTATTACCCCATCTGTTCGCTTCAAGCTCCTTAATCCGGTATTCCTTCCCCTGGTAAGTAACTTCGCCCTGAACCGGCAGCTGCTCGTAACCGTTCTGTGTTGTTATCAATATGTATTCCATATGTTTATTCCTCTGTCAGTGTTGAAAATTCTTCTTTCAATGGTTTCAATTTATTATCAATATTCGATAAACGGTCATTCTTCTCCTGTCCCGATAAAGAAGAGTCATTTTCTACGACCGCTTTTTCTTTCAGGTATGCATATAAAAGAAGCTGGTCGCTGGATTCCTGCATCGCGATATCCGCCGCCTTTTCCGTGTCAAGACGGTTGATATATATCCAGTATTCCATTATCTTCTCGTCTCCGTTCAGGGAAATAGTGTTGAGGATGTTCCGCATGTTGATGTCGCTGAAACTTTCGCACCTGACGCAGGAATACGCCAGAATGTATTTCTGGTATACGTTCATCCTCTCCACTTTGACAGCTTCCATCGCTTCTACCGTGCCGTTGTAATCCGACTGCATATATGCTTCATTGGCGGCAATGACGGCGTCCTTATATGGGCGCTCCCATAGAAAAAGCCACCCGAGAAAGGCCAGAGCCGCAACAGACAGTACGCCCATTATCCCCAGCGCAATCTTACTTCCCCGGCTCCCTGCTTTGGAAACCTCCACATAGCGTTCTTCATGAATCTTCTTATAATGAAAATACTCATCATGCAGCCTGTCCAGAATCTGTCCTACGTCAGTACACTCCATAATCCCGCCAAGAAACCTGTCCTCAGCAAGTAGGTCCTGTCCGCCCTTGTCATAGTCCTCAAACTTATATTTCTTTATCAGGGTGCAGCCAATCAGGGACTTGTATTCCCGCATGAATTCCTCCTGCGAGTATCCGCTATCAGCGCCGTAGACATCTCTGGTTTTTACATACACCCTGCCCTGAATGTCATAGTAGAGGTTTTCCGGCGCAAGGGTAAAGCGGTACATCTGTGCCCTCTGCTCCAGTCTGCCTGCATCTATCAGGGCTGAGAACATCAGCTCCTTTGGCTCACGTCTTATGCCCGTCCAGGGGAGCAGGTTATTAATCTCATAGGTCATTATCAGGCTTTCTTTTTCCTCTTCCATGGAGCAGTTCAGGAATCCGTCCTGTGCTCTTACAAGTTTCTTTAGTTCAAACTCATTGGAGGCGGTAAGCTTGGATTTTCTGATGGTTTCCTTTATGACTCCGCTTTCTTCTGCCGCATGGCGGGCTCGGCGGGTTGGTTTCTTTTGAATCATGGTTTTCCCCTTTTATTTTGGATTTAGTTTGTCTGCTTGGTATATTGACAGCGATGCTATGCAGGATCAGACACCTGAACCTCAATGCCGGTTTCTTCATATATGTATTGAAAAAATTCATTTAACTGTTTTCGTGAATAGTATCCAAACACATATCCTGTTCTTTCTTTATCCTTCAACTGAAAATACGCCACCGCGGCATCAGCTCTGGCTTTTTTGTTATAATATTCCACGGAATATAATTCTATTTCTTCAAGCAGGAATTCATCTTTTTTAATTTTAAATTGTCCCGTTACTAAGCCATGCGCTATGACAACCTTACCATTTCCATACATAATACTATATTGGCGATATATGGCTATAGTGCCACATAACACAACTAAACTTAACAAAATTGTAACGATCAGAGCATATATAAAAAGACCTGTCATACCTCTCTTCTTGCCGAATACAGTCGAATAAATAAGTATAACTTCTGGTATTATTGCTTTTGACAGACAAAATATTATCGCTCCTCTGGCTTTTATCGTTTTCATACGCTCTCCTTTCTTATGATCATGCTGGCTTAGAATTCTGAAACACAATTCCGGTCTCATCTTGTATGTATTTCCAAAACTCAACTGTTTGCTTAGCTGTATAGAACATTATCTCATACCCTATTCTTTTCCCATCTTTCAACTGAAAAAAAACTTCCCTTGGAAATTTTCCTTCATTGGTATAATGATATTCTACATAATGGCCTAAAGCCTGAAGTGACAGACCGTATGCAACTATTTCCTCAAGCAAAAATTCGTCTTCCCTGCGTTTCCATTTTCCCACTGCTTTACCATCTACACGCTCTTTACTGACACGACTAATGACAACTCTTCCGTTTCCATATCTAATCCAATGTGGAATATATAGTTTTCCACCGATATATACTCCAAATAAAATTAAAATAATTTCAATGATTATCACACCTATACAATCATCTATTCTTCCTTGTAAAAAAGCTTCTACACCTATAAGAATAAACATAAAACTTGGAGCTACAGGAACAACAATAGCTAATACCAATGCTGATTTTGCATGTAATGTTTTCATATTTCTTTACCCCTTATTCTTTAGCGAAATTATCATCAGAAGGTTTTTTTAATTCCTCAACTGTTATATCAACTCCTCCAACAATCTCATCCCAGGTAATAGATGCTAAAGATCCGGTTGAAAGCGAAAATCCCCCGTCAAATAAAGATTGCCATAATATAGTCGCCAACCTCTCACTTCCTACAGTATTTGCGACACTCCAGCCTACAGTAGCATTAGTAGCATTACTCCATATAGTATTCAACATACCACCTACTAAAAACTGTGTTCCTCCTGCTACGACAGCCGACTCACCCATTCTCATAAGACTTTTTTGCTCTTCTGCCGATTTGTCTGAATTGTTTAAATAATCAGTAACTAAACTTCCCGCTGCACCTCCTGCTGCATAGAAGGTTCTGGGCAAAGCCCAAGTACCTAATGAGGATATAGCGCCATTTATTGCCCCCCCGCAAAAACCATTAACAAAACTTCCACTATCAGTAACCACATTGGACACGCCTCCAACAACACCACCTACTGCCGCTCCTGCTACAGTCACTGTAACCACAGCAGCTGCCGTAGCTTCTGCTGCAGCAATGGTAGCAGTAGTTGTTATCCCTGCTGCTACCGCTGCCGCACCAATTGCTGGTACTGCTACTGCGGCAACCACAGCAACTCCAGCTACAAATGCAACCGTTGCTGCCACCTTAACCCATGTAGGCCACAATCCATCCAAATCCACTAAATCCAGCGGTCTATTCCAGCAATATCCATAATTATTCAAAGTGAACGGAGCCTCTATATACCCTTTTACAAAATCTTCACTAATAAACCGTCCCAAACCGGCATCATATCTTCTTGCCTGGGCAAAATACAATCCTCCTGCTTCGTCCATCTGATATCCGGTAAATCCAAATGGCTGCAATGGACTTTGGAAAACATCCTCCTTTTTATTAAGTGACAGACCAAATTCATCATATCCATATAGTTCTCTGCTCTTTCCCCTCTCATCCATTAAATACATCGGGCTGCCAAGTACATCCTGAACGTAATAGCTTTCCATCCCTGATTCTTCCATTGCAGTAACGTTATCATCCCAATAGAAAGTCTGATTTTTGTCTTTTGTTTCCAGACATAGCATATTATGGTAGACTCTCGTCAAGTCAATAGTATAGCGTATTTTCTCTTCCGGTTTTTCTGACAATGTTTTATCTGACAGTATATCAGCAGAATCAGCACCTTCTTTTCCCATTCTCCAAATATCCTGTCCCACTCTTTGCCCCAGACCATTATACCTATATTCCGCTTTCTTTATCAGACTGTTTACTATTTCAGCAGAGCTGCTCATCCGGTTTGCTGCATCAAAGGTAAACTGTTTTACTATTTCCCCGCCGATACTAACTTCCGTCATATTTCCACGCCGGTCATAACTATAGGTTTTTTCCAGTTCATTATCAATTTCTGAAATCAATTGATTTTTTTCATTATATCGATATCGTATAATTCTTTCCGTTTCATCTTCATACTCTTTCTTTATGATACGATTTCCAAAAGCATCATAGTCATATTCTCTTAACAGTTTGCCATTTCCGGTCACCTGAATAAGCCGGTTCAGGGCATCATAAGTATAGCCGAAGCTTCCATTATCAGCTTCCATTTCATTTCGATTTTTTTCTATCAGTATCTTATTTCCCACAGCATCATAATGATACTTATAGATTTCTGAAAACTCTTCTCCTTCATGGCGAATCTGCTGTATTCTACCCATTTCATTATATGTGTAAGACGTAACAACACCGTTTGGCAGTTCCTTTTCAGCCAGTCTTCCTATCTCATCATACTTATATCCTATGCTTCCTTTTCCGGTTGCAAGCCTTTCCAACAGTCCATTACTATTATAACTGTACTCTGCCTTCTGTCCGTTTGGATAGGTCAAAACTTTCTTCTCATTC
This sequence comes from uncultured Lachnospiraceae bacterium, assembly GCA_947178085.1. Next base: position 8,712 of record CAMWWS010000024.1, read on the forward strand.
CCGGTTCCCCACTCATAAGATACTGTTTTTCCATCCGGTTCCGTCACTGACAATGTTCTTCCTAAGGCATCGCTTATAATCTTAGTCGTTCCATTCCAGTCTTTAACCTCTTCCAGATGGTGCAGGGCATCATAAGAGAGCATGACACTCCTGCCGTCTCCGTATAGGATTTCTGACAGTTCTCCTGTAGCCGCATAACCAAACCGTGTGTGCAGGTTTTCTTTATCCAGTTTTTCCGTCATTCTTCCGTTTTTATCATAGGTATAATGTTCCACGCCTCCTGCCGGATCTGTGACTTTAATTATCTGTCCATTCAGATTCCATTCATACATAGTAATCTGATTGCCGCTCTCGCCTGTTTTCTCTATCTTTATCAGATTCCCCATACTGTCATAATTATAACACGTTTCATTTCCCAGCGCATCCGTAACTTTTTTCAGTTTTCCGTTTGGCGAGTATTCATAATCAGTCGTATTCCCGTTTTCATCCGTAAATTGTTTTAGATTTCCAACACTGTCATACTGAAATACCTGCTTTCCTACTGCCGTAATCTGACTGATTACACGGTTCAGGGCATCATAAGCATAGCGGATTTCTTTTCCTATACCATCAGTAACGGATATGATATTTCCATTTCCATCATACTTGTACTGAAAACTGCTGCCATCCGCTTTATATACATTTTTTAATAATCCGTTTTGATAAACATACCTTTCCGTTGTTCCATTCGGATATATAATTTTCTCTATCTTGCCGGTTGATGTATATTCAAAGACTGTTTTATTTCCAAGTACATCCGTTTCACTGATACGTCTTCCCATCTCATCATAAGTGTAACGTATGCAGTTTCCAAGAGCATCCGTAATACTTTCAAGATTCCCTTCCGAATCATACTCATAGTGTTTCCCTGTTCCATCCGGTGTCTGTATGTCTGTCATCCGATTCAGTGCATCATAAATGAAAGATGTCTTATTTCCCTCAGCATCCGTTTCACTGACTCGGTTTCCATTTCCATCATATGCATAAGAAATACAGCCGCCTTCCGGAAGGTGCTGTTCTTTCAGACGATTATTGGCATCATATTCAAAGCGATATTTTCCGCCATTTGCCTGCTGCAACTCGGAAATATTCCACATCCTGTCATAGCAAAGATGAGTCGCATTACCTTCCTTATCTATAATAGTCTGCGGTTTGTTCAAACTATTATATTCCAACCTGACATTAAAACCATCGAAGTCTGTGACTTCCGTAATTCTGCCGCTTTCATTATAACTGTAGCTTCTGCTGTCCCCCAATGGATTGGTAACTTTTATGATTCTGTCAGCCCCATCATATTCAAATAAAGTGATATTTTTATTTCCATCTGTTGTCCGGGATACATGGTTTTGGCTGTCATATTCATAACATGTCTCTATTCCTCTCTCGTCACAGATTTTTTCAATATTTCCTTTTGAATCATAAGAAATCTTTGTTATACCTTTATCCGCATTCTCTATACATACCGGTTTACCATGTCCGTCATAGGTTATGTTGTTTCCGTTTCCGTCTGCTCCGACGGAAGCAATCAGGTTTCCTTTCTTGTCATAGCTGTTGCGGAGTTTTTCTTTTCCGTTTACTTTTAAGACAGACAGTTGGTTGTCCGCATTGTAGGTCAGGTTTACCTTCTCCCCCAGCGCGTTGATGACCTGCGTCAGGTTCCCCCTGTTGTCATATGCCATTCGGGTGGTGTTCCCGTTCCTGTCCACATGCAGGACTCTCTGGTTCTTTCCGTTGTATGCGAAATGTTCCTTCGTTCCGTCTTCATATATAATATCCGTGTTGCGGTACTTACTGTCGTGAACATAGGTTATCTTACTTCCGTTGCGTTCTGTCAGGATGACATGCCTCTTACTGTCATCATAGGCATACTCCATGTATCCTCCGTCGGGGAATTCCTGTCGGGTGATACGGCGTTTGTCGTCATAGGTGTTTTTGACCGCTGTGTATCCGCGGGGATTAACCGTTTCTTCCAGCCTTCCGTTTTTAGCATAGCTGTAGGAATAAATGCTTCCCACCGGGTTCTTTACTTTAGCAAGCCTTCCTTTTTCGTATGTGAGTTCCACCCTTCTTCCGGTGTGGTCAGTGACACTTGTCAGCTTCCCTTCTTCATCGTAGCCGTATTCAAGATATGATTTATTGTCTGTTTCCGCTTTCTTAAGTCTTCCTGCTTCGTCATGGGAGAAGGTGATTCCCCTTCCGTTCCTGTTTTCCTGACGGGTCATCTGTCCAGAGCCGTTATAGAGTCTCTTCACTCCCATAAGTTCCGTCAGGGTATAGTACTCCCCTTCTTTTATCAGAGTTTCCGTTGCAGAATGGAGACTTATGTATGTGCCGTTTTCCGCCATGCGAAATGTCTTCTTCTGTCCGTCTCCCATGGTTATGGTTATTTTACCTTTTTCCGCATTCTCCTCCAGATGGGAGTCATAGTTATGAACGAAGCATCTGCCGAGGCTTCCCTTTCCGCGGGCTTTGGAGTTATAGTAGCGGTGGAAAGAGAGCGGTATCTCACCGTCTATCTTCATATCCTCATGGTCGTACACGAAGTTTCCGGTGGAGAGGTTGACGGGGTCTCTGCTGTACAGCACCGCCGTTATTGACACTCCCAGCATGTCACTCTCTATCTCTGCAAGAACCGCTGCAAGGTCCTCCGTGGTTTCATCCCATCCTGTCTTTAAATCACCCAGCCTGCTGTTGAAATCCTCATAGCTTAAGTCCACATCACCTGTGTCCAGAAGGCTCTTTAGATCGCTCACTCTTCCCTTTACGGAATTGAGCACATCCTCTATGCCATCCACGCTCTGGGAAAGGCTGGTATCATATGTTGGTATGTCGCTTATGAGCTTGCTTAAGATGTTATCCATACTGTTTATGGTCTCCTGGTAGCACTCCTTTTTCAGGGTACCTGAGAGCCTGTAAATATCAGTGCCCAGAGCGCTGACTTTGTATCCTGAGTCAATCTCAGCGTATATGCCTGAGATGGTGGTGATGGAGGTTTCCATATTTTCGCTTATGCTTATCGCCGCATCTAAGATGGCTTTTCCCTGTGTCAGTAGCTCGTTTATGCTGTTTATGTCAAAAGCGCGGTCTCTGTCTAATGTTGCGTTACTGTAATATCCCATTTTTTTATCCTTTCCATTTCTCAGTATGTATAAATTTTCTCAAATCCTTGAAATGTTGTACTATACTTTGTATCTACAGATGTAAAAGTTATTGCGGCTGATTGAATATAATTTGCTATTGCAATCAACAGTTCTCCTAATTTATTCATAATCTCCGCTTCCGTCTCCACCTCGCTTATTAATGAATCAATAAAATCACCTGACGAATTGACAACCGCATTCGTAATATTATCCTTAGACGTCTGCGCAGCATCTATGATTTCCGTCTGAATTTTAATGATAAGTTCTGAAATAACAGATTCCGTATATTTACTGTTGATATTGATATCGCTCATTTGCCCAACCCTCTCCCTCTTCTCTTTAACTGCATGCGCTGTCCGTTATCGTGATGCTGCTTATCATATTGGCAACACCCGCCTCGCTGTCTTTAAATGCCTGTTCCAAAAGCACTATTATATCGCTCGTCACTAAATCCAACATGTCTTTCATTTTCCTAGATGTTTTTTCTGCATAGAATAAATCATTACCCAATGCCAAAATACTTAACCTACTAATAACATCCCTTACACACTCTAGCTGGTCTGTATGCATTTTCGACAGTTCCGTTACTATGGTCTGATATTCGGTCTCCCGCAAATTTATTAATTGTGCCATGTTGTCAGCCTCCCTGATTAAATAGAATTCAATTCACTTCTTAGAGCAGTAATTTTCTCATTGATAAATGTTATATATTCGTCCAGCCTGCTTATCTGCAGCCCGACATTACCATTCAATCCGCTTACTCCGCTATATGTTCGATCCATTTGTGTTACGGAATCTGTTAATTTTTCTTTCATCGTATCTGCACACACACCTTCAAATACGTTTAATATAACAACCTCCGTCAGAATATCATTTCCACTGTATGTAGTTTTCTGTGTATCCCATTTTCTCATATATGTATTCAGAATAATTTGTTGCAATCCGAGATTTGCTTTCTGTAACTTAACCTTGTTTAATTTCTCATTCCACTTGTCAATCTCTGCCTGTATAGCTGCCCTTCTCCTCGCACGCTCTGCTTCTGCCCTGAGCCGTTCTGCTTCTGCTCTGAGCCGTTCCGCTGACTCTTCACTGCTTTTACCTGTAATAGCTGGCTTTCCCATTAGTATTCCTCCCCTAATTCTAAAATATCTCCCGAATAAATATTTGCCTCTCTATATGTTAAAAGTGTATTTACCTGATTATTCGTCCTCATTGATTTTACATATCGAATGTTATCTTCTGCTTCCTCTTCCAGAAAACCCCTGTCAATCAGTATTTTCATAGTCTCTGCAATTTTCTGTTCCTCAAACACCAACAGGTCCATATCCTGCTTTCCATTAATTCTCCAGGTTAATTTCAACTGCATCTGCTTCTCTCCTCTTTTTTCTGCCTGCCTTTATTCTCATAAGTATACATATAAATACCAAGGCGAACAGTATTTCCGCCATTACGATACATATGGAATAATCGTCTTCATTTTTATTGTAATCTCTCAACTTGGAAAACTGTATTTCCTGTGAGAAAATGCAGTCAATCATATTTTCTTCTTCGCCCTTTGCCTGCAATTGTCCCGAAAAAACATACTCTGTCAGTTCCCGATGCTCTGTACGGTTCTCCTCTTCCATTTTCTGATATAACTCCATGTTTTTATCGGAAAATAAGTCTGCGACACTATAACGGTCTAACAGGGATGTATAGGTTGTGTTATTCCGGTTTTTCCACGCTTCGCCGTTTAAATCCAGGCTTCCCATTGTATGTATTTCCCCTTAATTCATATAATCAAAACGAGCAAAGGCAATAGATTACGCTATTACCCTGCCCGTTTATCGCTTAAGATCCAACAGATACCTTGGATTGAGAATAAGCACTGTCTACAGCCTGCATATCTGCAATGTAATTAGAAGTTGACTGAATTAATTCTCTTACAACTTCCAGAGTCTGTGAAAAGTTATTTGACAGTGCAGTATAGTCCTCACGATAAGCTTCCGTTGATGCAGATGTCCACCCATCGCACAAAGAAGCCACACTTGCTGTCATCGACTTTGTAGTGGTCTCAAACTCAGTTGCATACTGAGTCAGCTTCGTTATTTCAGCCTGCATATCGTCATAACTCATTTTTAAGCTTTCTGCTCCCATTTGTACGCCTCCTTTCCTTCACTTTCTTCCTTTGATTCTCTATACTGCTGTCGAAAACTAATGACAGCTTCTATAAAGAAAAACATAATTCCGATTCCAAGCACTATAACAAGCCCGATTTTGATGGAATTATCTTTTTTAGGACTTGGTTCGGCTGCATTTGCAACAGCCTGTCCGTTTACCTGCGATGCAACCGGATTGACAATATAGTCATAAACTTCGGCATTTCCCTGACTTCCTACTCTTGTGTACAATAATGCATTAGGAAATTCCCCCAGAATGCTTACATTTTGACTGTTTATTTCTGCTCTTGATAATATCAGTCCGTCAATGCAGTCCTCGACATTTCCCACTGTCTGTGTGTTTGCTTCATCTAAAGAACTTATAACCTGATTTGTATGCTCTTTTGTATTAGTATACATTTCTGAGGCATATGACATATAATCGGAATTATTCAGTTCCACTGCGCCAAGCATATCTCCGGCATTTAATCCTATATCATTTATATATGTACCTAAATCTGCGTTTTCTATATATTGCATAGGGTCATAATTAACGAGAAGAGCTTCATAGTTTTCCATACTTTGGCTTAACAGCAGCTTCTCATCCGCCAATATACCCATTTGTCTTTCACTTTCCTCTGATAAAGCATCTACGAAATACATTTGTATTACTTCATCAATCTGCTCAGACTCCGGCTCCAGTTTAAACAAGTCGAGAGTATCTGTTACAGCATTATTAACTGCCTCTTCGTCATCAAATGCTGTCAGGATAATTTCAAATTCTGCCTCCGGCTCATCGTCCGGTTCCGTATCTTCCGTTTTCGGAATTTCAGGCAGTTCAATCAATATTTGCTCCCAGTCAATGAAAATACCGCTTAACTGTACACTGACAGCTACTTTAAAATTTGCTATATTAGTTTCGTCTGCCGGC
>CAMWWS010000025.1 GCA_947178085.1 uncultured Lachnospiraceae bacterium
CTTAAATATAGCACAAAGAGAACCCTTATTCCACTGAAATCTTTATTTCTTTTCGATTTTTAATTTTATTTGTATGTTATAAACAATTTCTTCACTCACACGTTCTCCCTCTATCAACCTTATATTATCCATTATCTATACCCACGGCACCCCTTCCTATATTAAAATAAAATGTCCTTTTAATTATCATTAACTTAAAAAATTTTTAACATATTGAAGGGGAGGCTGTCAATACCTCACAACCTCCCCATTCTTCAACCCCATCGTCGAATTCTCAACGACCTTGCTATCACCATCCAGTGCGCCTTCCACTGCTATCCAATACTCATTCTCATCCAGTATCTTTACATATATTTGTTCCACATAGTACTCCATGCCGAGGATTCCTTCACGTTCCTTCACCACATACACATAACTTCTGGTGTCCTCTTTATGGACCGCCGCAGGAGTAAGACAGCAGGTGTATTTTTCACCGGCTTCGGAACGTCTCATAGTAGCGGATAGTCCGGGCGTTCCCACGCCTTCCGGCAGATTTACGTAGATTTCATAGTTTCCGGGTGAGGTCGCGCTCTCGCTCAGATAGTTTACTTTATAGTCCTCTCCCTTGCTGCTTCCATCAAGCTTCAGGGTTATTATATCATTCAGACTTATATACTTTTTCTGGTCTTTATCAATGGACACCTTGAACTGACAGGGAATGGTATCGTCCGCGAACAGCATCGCCGCCGTGTCGGGAGTTCTGTTTCCTATACTGATATAAATATCCGTAATAAGGCCTCCGCTTGCAGCCGTAATCTGGCCTTCCGCCTCTTTTATTTCCTTATATACCGCTAAATCTTCCTTCAATGTGGATAGCTCCGCCTGTAAATCGGATAATGACAGCTGCATTTCTGACAGTTCAATCTGGCTAATCTCTAATGAAGGATTCGCTTCATCAGGAAGCTGCATATCGTCAATCCTTCTCTGTGCTTCCTTCATAGTATTCTCTCTCTGCCATTTAGCGTCTCCCTCCGCATATGCCGCCGCCTGCAGTGCATCTTCCAACGCTTCTTCACTGTAGCCTTCTTCGCCCCTGTGATTCTCCAAGTCGTTTTCTGCCTTGCTCACTTCATTTGCAGCCCTACCGACCAATATGTCTTCACGTGTCGCCAAAGCATCATAATCCTCTCTGGCGCGCTGTTCTTCAATTATCTTTTCAACTTCTGCAAGCTGTCCGTTATATATTTGTGCATTAATCTGAAGCTGTTTCTCGGTAATCAGATTCTGCTGCTTGGTAATTAAGCTCTGCTGGTCGGAAATCTTCTGCTGCTTCGCTTCCATGATTTCTTCCAAGTCATTCAAATCCACCCAAAAGAGCACGTCTCCCTCTTCTACCCTGTCGCCCTCTTGTACCGCAATCTTATCTATACGAAGTCCGCTCAAAACGTTAATCGGATTCTTGTTTCCCGCAATGATGATTCCTTCCGCTTCCACGATATGCTCTATATATTTCTGCTCTATGCTTGTAGTCGTAACTACAGGAAGCTTCGACGCATATATACTTTTAGATATAACCGTACACAGCCACATAAACACCAGAAATCCCAGAAACCCAACCACTATCTTTTTCTTTTTCAACCCATTCACCTCCTACTCTTTTAAGCCCGAAAAAATAATCCCCTGCTCCAAATAATCCTGTCCCCAGACAAATACGAACACCGCCGGAATCAGTGTAATAATCGAAGCTACAAAAGCATACCCCGCCCTTGCCCACGTTATTTCAGGCAGATATAAGGACAAAGGCCACAGCGATTTATCCTCTATGAACGCCATCGGCTGTTCCATCATATTCCAATACTCCAGAAATCCCAGCACCATTGCCGAGAGAAGTCCGCTTTTCCCAAGAGGCAGTCCTATTCTTAAAAAGATACCGATTTCTCCGGCTCCGTCTATCCTTGCCGCCTCGAACAGCTGCTGGGGGATGCATCGGAATCCTCCATAGGTAAGGAAGATGGGAAAGGTGGAAAACACCGCTGACAAAATAACCGCCATCTGTGTATCCAAAAGTTCCAGACGTTTCAACGCCAGATAGCTTGAAAGCATCGTGACCTGAAAAGGCAGGAGCATGAGTACGACATAAAGCACGAAAAGCACTCTGCTGCCTTTTACCTTATATACGGCAAACGCCCATGCGGCAGGCACTCCGATTAAAAGCTGCCCCGCCAGAATGCAGGCGGTCATTTTAATGGAATTCCAGAACAGAACGAAGAACTGCGGCGTTATAAAAAGCAGTCTGCCATAATTTTCAAAAGTCGGATAATCGGGTACAAGCTTCCAGCTTATAAATTCCAATCCATCCGAAAATACCGGCGACAAATACCTTCTCAACTCATCATTCCCCATCACGGAACCTGTTATCAGCAGTATTATAGGTAAAAAGGTAAAGAGCGCCGGTAAAAGGAGCGCAATAGTTATTATTTCTTTCTTCACTGTCTTACTGATGTTTTTCATTTTTCCGCTCCTCCTTTCCTTCTACGTCTCTCTATCCCACAAATACTGCAACAGCATAATAACCACAAACAGGAATCCTCCCACACATACCGCCGCTGCCGCCATCTTATCGAAGTCCAGTCCTACGAACCAGTTATTGAACAAGTGCTGCAGCAGATAAATATCCTGCTCCGGATATGAACCCGCAACCAGATATGCTTCTCTGTATATCTTGAAAGAATTCAAAAACGAGAGAATCACTATGGTATAAAGGCTGCCCAGCAGATTAGGAAGCATAATTTTGAAAAAGCATTGTACTCCTGAGGCTCCATCCACCCTTGCCGCCTCTATCAACTCATTGGGAATTCCGAGAATTCCTGCCAGCCACAGGACTACCGTATATCCCGTATTTTTCCATACATAGCTGAATACCAGCACCCACAAGGCTGCGCTGCTTCCCAGATAGTCCTTATGTATCTCTCCCCAGAGTCCGCTCCATTCGCCTAACCGTGTCAGTAACAGATTTAAGAATCCCTGCCTGTAAAAGAACATTTTCCATACGAGGACTATAGTTGCCGTCGGCATGGCAAGCGGGAACAGATACAGTGACTTAATAATTCCCGCGCTTTTTAATTTACTGAGCGGCAGCGCTATAATAAGTCCGATTACAACTAACAGCGGAATACATACTGCGGTAAACCTGAAAGTATTTTTTACCGCGAGACGGAACGCCTGATTCGCAAATATGGTCTTATAATTCTGCATTCCTACGAACTGACTCGTCACTGCCGTATTAAATGAGCGTCTGAACACATCCAGAAAAGGAATCAGTACAAAAATCACTACTCCAATCACGCTTGGAGCCATAAATAAGAAAAATATTCTATTCCGCCATATAGATCGAAATCTTCTTCTCAATCGCATTCACCGCTTCCTCCAGACTCTTTTCTCCCTGCATATATAGAATTCCTTCATCATATACGACGCTCTCCAGCACAGTATCTTCTATATATGGCGTATCAGCCGTCTCTATACATTTTCTAAAATCTGCAATCTGATTTTCATCGGACGGGTAAACAGTCATAATGAGTTCAGTCCCTTCTTCCCCGCCGCTATAATATGCATATCTCTCCATATTATCAGGAACGATAAAGCTCTCATCAAACGCCTTTTTATTCACTGCAATCCCATCGAACAGATTCGACTGAATTTCCCTGCCAAGGCACAGTTTTATAAAATTCTCCGCCGCACCGGGATTTTCCGACGCCGCATTTATACCAAGCAGAGTTTTGGCACAAAATACATTGCTGCTCTGCCCGTTCATCACTGTCCATTTACTGCTCTCAAATCCCTCCGCTTTCTTTATAGAAACTATCTCATCATATGCGCGGGTATTTGGTAAAGCTGCATATGTCAGTTGTATCGTCCCCGCATAATAGAATATTATGTTATCACCCGTTCTTAAGTAATCGGAATCGTCTAAGGAGTAACCCTGATGCTCCAGCCATGAATCATTACGGCCTTTATATTCTTCAATTATCTTTTCCGGCAATCCGTCTGTCTGGGCATCATATATTCTCTTAGTCTGCTCTAAGAATTGCGTTATCGACTCTTTATTGAATTCCCCTCTTTCCGTTGTCCATGCCGGAACACAGGACATTGCAAAATAACGCATTATTCCTCTCTCAGTACAAATATTCAATATATCTTTACCCGGATTATCCTTACGAATCTCCTCCATCATATCGGCTATGCTCTCTAAGTCTTTTAACTGCGAGATATATTTATCCGCTCCCGTCATAACCGGAATCTGTATTTCACAAGGGATCACACATACCTTATCATCCTTCTTCATCGCCTGCACGATGCTGTCAAATACCTCTTCCTCACCGCTGAGGCTTTCCAAAATCGTGCTTAAATTAAGCAGCACGCCTTTTTCAATATATGAATCAATCGGCATATCATCCAATATAAGTACATCAGGGCCTTCTCCCGCCATAATCTTCGTATTCAGCTTCTTCAGGGCATCCTCTCTTGTAACGGAGCTTCCTTCTTCCATTCCGATTTCGTATTCCACTGCAATACCCGGATAAGCTGTCATAAACATAGCGATTGCCTGACGTATGGTATCATTTTCCTTAAGGCTGTAGACTTTCAGCCTGTCGTCAGGAACAGTTGCCATATCAGGGTCATAGACATAGCGAGCCAGCCTGCCGCCGTTATATGAGCTGATTTCCGAAAATAAAGCGAGGAACTCATTATCCGCCAGCATAATCATATCTGTCAGCCCGTAAGATGGATTGCTGAATGTACATAGACTGCCGTCAATAACCTGCTCCATCGCACTGCCGCCTATTACATGTCGATGTAAGCCCTTTTTACCTGCAATATATATTACTCCTTCTTCCCCCGGGAAAAAGTACATTTGATAGGTTCCGGTCATGTTATAGGTATTGCCGCCCGGATAGTTTTCCTTTATGAAATCGGCTAAAACTTCATCTTCTACATATTCCTTTTTCTCCATATCATACATAAGCGGCGGCTCGTACCCCGGTACTTCCAGAAACATCAGGTTCCCCTGAAACTGCATAAACACCGGACTCTCACCCTGAACTGTCATATAATATTCGCAGCTTCCGTCTTCTTTTACCTCATAGAGATCACTGCTGTTTGAAATACTGACAAAAATTCTTCCGTTATCCGTTATTTCGACAGCATGAGGATATTTACTGTCTCCGCTAACCGGAACATCAATAAGGCTTTCGCTGCCGTCAGGTCTGATAACAAGCAGCTCCGATTTTAAGGTCTGTCCGTAAATATTAAATCCGGCCTCCTTTTTGTCAGCTGAATCATTATATATAACCGCCGCCGTATTATCCGGGCCAATGGCTATCGATGAAGGAATCTTTCCTTCATTATACAATCGGGTATACCATTCTCTGCCATCCGCTTTCCATGTCGCCCCGTTATCATCTGAAATCAGAAACGTGCTGTAATTATCAGATAAAACAATCCTTCCATCCGATAACATATGCAGCCTGCATCCATACCCGGTGGTTTTGTCTTCAGTGAAATCGGTAACTTCTTCCACATAACGGCCCATAGCTAAATTTACGTCAGTCTGCTGTGAATTTGAACCGCTTCCGCCATTGTCCGAAAGCGTTCCGTCTGCGCTGTTTACACCGCCTGTATTACTGTCCCCATTTGTTTTCCCACAACCCGTCAGGCATGCAAGCAGCATTATCATCGCCAGCAATAGCGCTGACATTCTTTTTATTCTCTTTTTCAAGACCATGCTCCTTTCCCAGCCTGCGAGTTTGCTTGATAACTTTATATCACATTAGTCTCTAAAAAATCTCTAATTTACTTTAAGTGCGCATATACGGCAATATCTTACTCCGCTAAATAAATTGAAATCTTCTTCTCAATCGCACTCACCGCATCCTCCAAGCTCTGCGCTCCCTGCATATACAAAATTCCTTCTTCATATACGACATTCTCCAACACGGTGTTTTCTATATATGGCGTATCAGCTTCCTCTACACATTTCCTTAAATCTGCAATCTGTTCTTCATTAGGAGGATAAACTATAAAATGCAAAGTAAGTCCTTCCTCAGTAGTCATATCAATTGCGCTATATTCCCCATTCGTCATGGAAGTATCGAAGATAAAGTTCTCTTCAAACGCTGCCTTATTCACTGCAAGCCCATCGTCCAGATTCGACTGATTTTCCTTTCCAAGGCACACTCTTATAAAATTCTCCGCCTGATCGGTCCTTTTTGATGCGGCATTTATTCCAAGTAAGGTTTTGGCACAAAATACATTGCTGCTCTGACCATTCATCACTGTCCATTTACTTCCCTCGAAATTCTCCACTTCATTTATCGAAATAATCTCGTTATATCCGCTGACATGTGACAATGCTGTATATGCCAGTTGTATTTCTCCCTTGATATATTTATGTGCGTTTTGAAGAGTTCTTAAGTATTTGGTATTTTCTATGGAACCATCCAATTCTCCAATTCCTTTCAGCCAATTTGCATTTTTTCTTTTATCCTCTTCAATCACTTCTGCCGGCAATCCATCTATCTGTGCATCATATATTCTCTTAGTCTGTTCTAAGAATTGCGCTATCATTTCACTATCAAGTTCTCCGCTTTCCGTTGTCCACGCCGGGACGCAGGACATTGCAAAATAACGCATGATTCCCTTCTCCGTATAGATATCCAATAAAGGCTTACCCGGGTTATCCGCACGCAGCTTCTCCATCATATCCGCTATGCTCTCAAGATCCTCTAACTGCGAGATATATTTTTCCGCTCCTGCCATAACCGGAATCTGTATTTCACAAGGTATCGCATAAACTTTATCATCCTTTTTCATTTCCTGCACAATATTGTCAAATAATTCTTCCTCATCATCAAGGCTGTCCAAAATTGTACTTAAATCCACCAGCAGACCTTTTTCAATATATGAATCAATTGGCATATCATCCAATATCAATACATCAGGACCTTCTCCCGCCATAATTTTGGTATTCAGTTTCTTCAAAGCGTCCTCCCTTGTAACGGAACTGCCTTTTTCCATACCTATTTCATATTCCACTGCAATACCGGGATAAGCTATCTTATACAATGCAATCGCCTGACGTATGGTATCGTTATCATTTAAGCTGTAAACTTTCAGACTGTCGTCAGGCACAGTTTCTACATCAGGGTCATAGACATAACGGGCCAGCCTGCCGTCGGTAAATAAAGTCAGGAACGTATTATCTGCCAGCATAGTCATCGCTACTATTTCATAGGACGCAAATGCGTAACGGCTGCCGTCAATGATCTGTTCCATCACGCTGCCGCCTATTACATGACGGTACAGGCCTTTTTTACCTGCAATGTATATTACGCCTTCTTCCCCTGCAAAAAAGTACATCTTATACCTTCTGCCTCCGTCAAAATATGTATTGGGATAGTTTTCCTTTATGAAATCGATTAAAACTTCATCCTCCACATATTCTTTCTTCTCCATATCATATATCAACGGCGGCTCATATCCCGGTACACCCAGAAACATCAGATTCCCCTGAAACTGCATAAGCTCCGGACTCTCACCTTGAACTGTCATAAAATAATCGCAGCTTCCGTCTTCTTTTACTTCATAAAGATCGCTGCTTCCTGAAACACTGACAAAAATCCTACCGTTATCCGCTATTTCAACATAATTATGCGGATATATATCATCTTTGCTCTTCGGAATATCAACAATATTTTCGGGTCCGTCAGGTCTGATAACAAGCAATTTCGGCTCATATGCAAATCCACCCTTATCTTTATCATATGAACCGGAATTATATATAGCCGCTACCGTATTATCTGCGCCGATGGCTATTTCCGAAGCAAACGTTCCTTCACTATAGCATCTGTCATACCATTCACTGTCATCCTCCCTCCACGTCTCCCCATTATCATCCGAAATCAGGCTCGGTTGATATATATTAGATAAAACAATCCTGCCATCCGATAACCTGCACAACTTGTTTGCAGACCAACTGACTCTGTCGCCTAAATCGGTAATTTCTTCCACATAACGTCCCATAGCCGGTTTTCCGTCCGCCTGCTGTGAGTCAGAACCGCTTCCGCTGCTATTCTCCAAAAGCTCACCAGTTGTCCCATTTGCTCCGTTTATACCGCCTGCACCATCGTCCGAATTTGTTTTCCCGCATCCAATCAGACATGTTAATAGCATCACCGTCGCCAACAATAACGCTGACATCCTTCTTGTTTTCATTCTTTGCGTTTTCATTCCTTGTATTTTCATTTTCACTATCCCCCTCAGATGATTTTGTGTAATGAAATTACTGTAAACACCCTATTCCGCCATATAAATCGAAATCTTCTTCTCAATCGCACTAACCGCTTCATCAAGACTCTGTACTCCCTGCATATATAGGATTCCTTCATCATATACGGCATATTCCAGCACGGTGTCTTCTATATATGGCGTTTCTGCTGCCTCTACACATTTCCGCAAATCCGCGATCTGCTCTTCATTTGACTGATAAATATTTAAAGTGATTTCCATCCCTTCATCATTAGGCCTACTTACCCATCCATACCTACCGTTCTCATTAACCCAGCTTCCGGGAATAAAGTTCCCGTCAAACGCCGCCTTATTCACGGCAAGCCCATAGAACAAATTCGACTGGTTTTCCTTTCCAAGGCACAGCCTTAAGAAGTTTTCCGCCAAGCTTGAATTTTCCGATATTGCATTTATTCCGAATAAAGTTTTGGCGCAAAATACATTGCTGCTCTGCCCATTCATTACCGCCCATTTGCTTCCCTCGAATCCCTCCACTTTATTTACGGAAACCGTCTCATCATATGCGCGGGTGCTTGCCAAAGCTGAATATGTCAATTGTGTCGAACCCACGATATAATCTATTCCGTTATCAATCGTTCTTAAGATTGCAGCATCGTCCATAAATTCGCCCCAATACTCCAGCCACAGTTCATTTGATGTTTTATAACTTTCAATTATTTCCTCCGGTAGTCCGTCTGTCTGCGCATCATATATTCTCTTAGTCTGCTCTAAGAATTGCATTATCGCTCCTCTATCGAGTTCCCCGCTTTCCGTTGTCCACGCGGGAACACAGGACATTGCAAAATAACGCATGATTCCTTTCTCCGTACATATTCCTAATAAATCTTTTCCAGGATTATCCCTTCGCATCTCCTCCATCATATCCGCTATGCTCTCAAGATCTTTTATCTGCGAAATATATTTTTCCGCTCCCATCATCACCGGTATCTGGATTTCACAGGGCATTGCATAAACCTTATCATCCTTTTTCATTGCCTGCACGATGCTGTCAAATACTTCCTCCTCACCGCTTAAGCTCCCCAGAATTGTACTTAAATCCATCAGCATGCCTTTTTCAATATATGAGTCAATCGGCATATCATCCAATATCAGTACATCAGGACCTTCTCCCGCCATAATCTTCGTATTCAGTTTCTTCAAGGCATCTTCTCTCGTAACGGAACTTCCTTCTTCAATGCCGACTTCATATTCCACTGCGGCATTGGGATAAGCTGTCATAAACAGGGCAACTGCCTGACGTATGGTATCATTTTCCTTAAGACTGTAAACTTTTAACTTGTCAGCAGGCACAGTAGCCACATCAGGGTCATAGACATAACGGACCAGTCTGCCGTCGGTAAATAAAGTCAGGAACACATTATCTTCAAGCATAGCCATAGCTACTATTTCATAAGAAGGATTACTGAATGTGCAAAGGCTGCCGTCGATAATCTGCTCCATCGCGTCGCCGCCTATTGCATGCCGGTGCAGACCTTTTTTACCTGCAATATATATCACTCCTTCTTCACCTGTGAAAAAGTACATTTGATATGTTCTGCTTCCGTCATAAAAATTATCATTCAAATTACCACTCGAATAATTTTCCTTTAAAAAATCGATTAAAACTTCATCCTCCACATATTCTTTCTTTTCCATATCATAGATTAGAAGCTGATTATAGTCATGACCATTCAAAAACATCAGGTTCCCCTGAAACTTCATAATCTCCGGACTCTCGCCTTGAACTGTCATAAAATATTCGCAGCTTCCGTCTTCCTTTACCTCATAAATATCACTGCTTCCCGTAATACTTACAAAAATCCTTCCGCTATCCGCTATTTCGACATTATACGGATTTTTATCATTTCCGCTCACCGGAATATCTATAAGGTGTTCCGTGCCGTCAGGTCTGATTACAGTAAATCTCTTAACTTGGGTATATTGACCCGTTTCTTCGTCATATGAACCGTCATCATATATAACCGCTGCCGTATTATCTGTGCCAATAGCTATCTGTGAAGCGTACTTTCCTTCTCCGAACATTCTGGCATGCCATTCCGCATCGTCTTCCTCCCATGTCGCTCCGTTATCATCCGAAACCAGAAACGTTCTGTATATATCAGATAAAACAACCTGTCCATTCGACAGCCTGCACAATCTGTTTCCATACCAACTGACTCTGTCACCCAATTCGGTGACTTCTTCCACATAACGGCCCATAGCCGAATTTACGCCTGCCTGCTGTAAGTCTGTACCGCCTTCGACGTCATTCCCGGAAAGCGCCGCATCTGTGCCACCTGCTCCGTTTACGGTGCCCGTACTATCGTCTGAATTTGTTTTCCCGCAGCCCGTAAGACATGTTAATAACATAATCATTACCAGTAATAACGCCGACATTTTTCTTGTATTCATTATTTGCTATTCCTCCCATAATATATTTCACCCTATTCCGCCATATAAATCGCAATCTTATCTTCAATAGCACTCACCGCTTCCTCAAGGCTTTGTGCTCCCTGCATATACAGAATGCCTTCCTCATATACGGCATTCTCCAGCATGGTATCTTCTATATATGGCGTATCAGCCGCCTCTATGCATTTCCTTAAATCTGCAATCTGTTCTTCATTTGACTGATAAACATTTATAGTAAATTCAACCCCTTCATCATTGCTTATACTTACCCATGCGTATCTCTTATTCTCATCCATCCAGTCATAGGCGGTGAAATTCTCATCAAACGCAGCCTTATTCACAGCAAGTCCATAGTTCAGATATGACTGATTTTCCCTGCCAAGGCACAGTCTGATAAAATCCGCCGCCGAATCGGCATTTTCTGATGCTGCATTTATCCCAAGTAAAGTTTTGGCACAAAATACATTGCTGCTCTGACCATTCATCATAGTCCATTTGCTATCCTCGAATCCTTCCACTTTATTAATGGAAACCATACCGTCATATGCACGGACGCTTGGCAAAGCTGAATATGTAAGTTGTATCGTTCCTCCGACATAATCTATTCCATTATCATCCGTTCTTAATAATGCGGAATCATCTTTGCATTCGCCCTGAATCTCCAGCCATAATTCATTTATCACTTTATAATGTTCAATGGTTTCTTCCGGCAGTCCGTCCGTCTGCGCATCATATATTCTCTTGGTCTGCTCTAAGAATTCTGCTATTACTTCTCTGTCTAGCTCCCCGTTGTCCGTTGTCCATGCCGGAACACAGGACATAGCAAAATAACGCATTATTCCTTTCTCCGTACAGATGTTAAGTAAATCTTTACCCTGATTATCATTACGCAGCTCCTCCATCACATCCGCTGTGCTCTTAAGGTCTTTTATCTGCGAGATATATTTTTCCCCTCCCATCATAACCGGAATCTGAATTTCACAAGGCATTGCATATACCTTATCACCCTTTTTCATTGCCTGTACGATGTTCTCAAATACTACTTCTTCACCGCTTAAACCGCCTAGGATTGTACCTAAATCCATCAACATGCTTTTTTCAATATATGAGTCAATCGGCATGTCATCCAATATCAATACATCAGGACCTTCTCCCGCCATAATCTTGGTATTCAGGCTCTTTATCGCATCCTCTCTTGTAACGGAACCGCCTTCTTCCATGCCGATTTCATATTCCACTGCAATATCATTATGAGCTGACAGAAACAGGGCGATTGCCATACGTATGGTATCATTTTCCTTAAGGCTGTAAACCTTAAGTTTATTGTCAGGTACAGTCGGCACATTAGGGTCATAGGCATAACGGGTCAGTTTCCCGCTGTTGAACACAGTCAGGAACTCATCATCAGGCAGCATAACCATCCCTGTTATTTCGTGGGAAGGATTACTTAATGAACAAAGGCTGCCGTCAATAACCTGCTCCATCACGCTGCCGCCTATTACATGCCTGTACAGACCTTTTTTACCTACAATGTACATTACCCCTTTTTCTCCCGGGAAAAAGTACATTTTATATACTTCACTTCCGTTATAATCATTGCCGTCCGGATAATTTTCCTTTATGAAACCGGCTAAAACTTCATCCTCCACATATTCTTTCTTCTCGATATCATATATCAACGGCGACTCATATTCTAATCCATCCAGAAACATCAGGTTCCCCTGAAACTGCATAAGCTCAGGACTTTCACCCTGAGCTGTCATAAAATATTCGCAACTTCCGTCTTCTTTTATCTCATAAATATCACTGCTTCTTAAAGCACTGAAAAAAATCCTTCCGTTATCGGCTATTCCGATATTATGTGGATATTTACCGTCTTTAGTATGTGGAACATCATAAAGATTTTCAGTACCGTCAGATCTGGTAACAAGCATGCTCGGTTTAGCTATATACTTATCTTCCTTTTCGTAATAAAAACCATCATCATATATAACCACTACCGTATTATCTGCGCCGACGGCCATCTTTGAAGCAAGGCTTTCGTCTTCTTCCCATGTCGCACCATTATCATGCGAAATCAGAAATGGCTTATAGTTATCAGATATAATCAATCTTCCATCTGATAATTTATATATTTTGTTTCCGTATCCGGTAATTCTGTCAGACAAATCGGTAACTTCTTCCATATAACGACCCATAGCGCCGGTTCCGTCCGCATGCTGTGAGTAAGAATCTCTTTCGCCGGCATTCTCCGAAAGAACACCTCCTGCATCAGTTGCACCGTTTATACTGCCAGCACTATCTCCCGCATTTGTTTTACCGCCACCCGCCAGAAATGTGAATAACATTATCAAAGCAAGCATCAATGCCGACATTCTTTTTGTTTTCATTTTTCGCTTTCCCCCTAAATGCTTTTTACGAAATACAATAGTCTGCCCTTTATAAATGCATACTTGATAATGTTATATCACACTAATCTCTAAAGAATCTCTAAAAACAATTTTAAATAGTACATAATCAGAAACTATACTTTATTCCGCCATATAAATCGAAATCTTCTTCTCAATCGCACTCACCGCTTCCTCTAGGCTCAGCTCTCCCTGCATGTACAGTATTCCCGCCTCATATACGGTGTTCTCCAGTACGGTATCTTCTATATACGGCGTATCAGCTGCCTCTATGCATTTCCTCAAATCTGCAATCTGTTCTTCATTCGACTGGTAAATTATAAAGCTTGAATCTATTCCATCTTCAGAAATTATGCTAGTAGAAATATAACCCCCATCCTCATCCAGCCAGTTTTCATTGACGATAAAGCTTTCCTCAAATGCCGCTTTATTTACTGCAAATCCGCTAAACAGATTTGACTGGTTTTCCTTACCGAGGCATAATCTTATAAAACCCTCAGCCAAATCGGTATTTTTTGATGCTGCATTAATTCCGAGAAGGGTACGGGTACAAAATACATTGCTGCTCTGTCCATTCATCACTGTCCATTTACTTTCCTCATAACCTTTTACTCTGTTTATGGAAAGCATCTCATCATATGCCATGGCATTATTCAATGCTGCGTATTCCATTTGTATTGATCCACCGGCATAGTCTGTTGCATTTGAACCGGTTCTTAAGTACTTGGAATCCTCTCTCAATTTACCGATTATTCCTACCCAATATTCGTTTACCCTTTTGTAGCTTTCAACCTTTTCAGCCGGAAGCCCCTCCATCTGCGCATCATATATTCTCTTAGACTGTATCAGGAATTCCTCTATTGCCTTACTGTCAAGTTCTCCGCCTTCCGTAATCCATGCAGGAACGCAGGTCATTGCAAAATAACGCATTATTCCTTTCTCTGTGCAAATATTCAGCAAATCTTTACCCGGATTTTCTTTTCGCAGTTCTTCCATTACGTCCGCTATACTCTCAAGGTCTTTTAACTGCGATATATATTTTTCCGCGCCCATCATAACAGGAATCTGGATTTCGCAAGGCATTGCGTAAATCTTATCTCCTTTTTTCATAGCCTGAGCAATATTTGTAAAAATTTCATCTTCACCGCTTAATCCACCTAATACAGCGCTCAAATCCATCATCAGACCTTTTTCAATATATGAATCAAGCGGCATATCATCCAATATCAATATATCAGGACCTTCTCCTGCCATAATCCTTGTATTCAGACTCTTTATAGCATCCTCCCTCGTAACAGAGCTTCCTTCTTCAATACCGATTTCATACTCTACCGCGACATCCGGATAAGCCGACTGATACATGGAGCTTGCCTGACGTATGGTATCATTTTCCTCAAGACTGTATACCTTCAGTCTGTAAATGGGTACAGTAGCTACATCCGGATCATAAACGTAACGGATCAGCTTTCCGCCGCTGAACATAGTTAAGAACTCATTATTATCCAGCATGATCATTCCGGATATCTCATACGCAGGATTATTAAATGTACAAAGGCTGCCGTCAATAATCTGTTCCATCGCACTTCCGCCTATTACGTGCCGGTGCAGCCCCTTTTTCCCGGCAATATACAGAACCCCTTCTTCTCCTGCGAAAAAGTACATTTGATAAGATTCGCTTCCGGTATAAACATTACCCTCCGGATAGTTTTCCTTAATAAAATCTGCTAAAACATCATCCTCCACATACTCTTTCTTTTCGATATCATAGATTAGCGGGTGTTTATAGCCGCGAC
>CAMWWS010000026.1 GCA_947178085.1 uncultured Lachnospiraceae bacterium
TTCTGGTTGATTGAAAAGAAAAATGTAAGATTATATCTGTGTGATAATTCAGTCAAAGGAGTAGCATTGGGAGTAATCACAGGGATTGTATGGCTGACAATTCCTGTTTTGGTAATGTACATAGCAAAGATTATTCATTTTGATGGAGTGAACTCAATTGATCTATTTCCTGTTTGGGTGTTGGCAGCATTTCTAAATGTAATTATGCAGGAGCTTCTTGTCAGGGGCTATCTGTATCAAATGATAAAGCAAAAACACAATATAGTTGCGGCCACGATTGTTACAACAACACTTTTTACAGCATTGCATGGCGGGGCATTTGAAGCAGGTGTTGTTCCTGTATTAAATGTGCTTACCATGAGCCTGCTCATGACTGTAGTCCTTGAATACAGTGGCTCTATTATAGCACCGACTATCATGCACTTTTTATGGAATGGAATTGGAGCATTGGTTTTAGGTGGTGTGTCGCTTGCTGATGATTATCCAAACCTGCTTATTGTGACTTTTACCGGAAATGAGATTTTATCTGGTGGAGTGTGCAAAATTGAAGGAAGCATTATTGTTTTGTTCGTCAATGTAATTTTGATTGTCCTTTTTATGTTCTTAAAAAATAAGCAAGGTACAAAGTGATAAATTCAAATTGGCTTACTTAGCTGTTATTTGCTTGTTTTGCAGTTAAAGATAATTTCATGGCTGTAATCAGCATACATTTGGGAATAGATATAGATACCGATGTATTATCACCATTGGACGGAGTAACGATAGAAGTCTTCGGAGGCATATATAATTCAAAAAGATTCTCCCTATGAAAAGGTAATTAACTTTGAATGGATTTATGGGAAGCTGAAACTGGGCAGATACTGTATTGTAAAAACTGTTACGGATTTTAGTTTTCTTTGTCTGCTTCTAATGTCTGGTTGGGTATTCCTTCAATGTTGCAGTATATGAATGGAGATATCAAAAGATTCAGAGGATAATTGTGAAAACCTTGAGAAACTCTTGAGATTTACCTGATAAAATATGCTCTTTGAGAGGAGGTCTGTGTGTGGGTGAAAAAATTTTGATCGTGGATGATGAAAAAGGTGTTGCGGATATGCTGAAAAGTTATTTTGAAAAGCAGTCGTTTCAAGTCTATACTGCTATCAATGGCATAGAAGCATTGAAACAGGCGTCCTGTGATCCGGATATTGTGCTGCTTGATATAAATATGCCGGAAATGGACGGACTTGCTGTATGTGAGCGGATACGGGAGTTTGTTGCCTGTCCTATCCTTTTTCTAACGGCACGGATAGAATCTTCTGATAAGATTATAGGATTTCAGGCTGGAGCGGATGATTATATTGTCAAGCCTTTTGATTTGGACGAGTTGGGGGCAAGGGTAGCAGCTCATCTGCGGCGGGAACAACGTCATCAGGGCAACAGGGCAGTACGTTTTTTTGGAGAGCTGACAATCGACTATGCTGCACGGGAAATAACCGTAAATGGCGAAGCTGTTTCCATGTCAAAGCGCGAATTTGACATTGTTGAGTTATTATCCCTTAATCCCGGACAGGTATTTGACAGGGAAAGAATTTATGAAACTGTCTGGGGAATAGACGGAGATGGGAACAGTGATACTGTTATGGAGCATATCAGGAAAATTCGTGCAAAATTAGGTGCCCATACACTCCATAGATACATTGACACAGTTTGGGGGTGTGGATATAAATGGAACGGATGAAGAATATGGGATTAAAGAAGTCATTTTTCTTTCTGGCTGCGGTGAGCATTCTGGTTTCGTTAGCCATACTTTTGACCTCACTGATAATTTGCGAGAGTATACGCAAAAATATTCCGTCAGGCGGCATGTCTCTGGACGCAAACGGCACTGTTACCGTTTTGGAGCAACCTACCGAAAGGCAGAAACATTTATCCGAGATTTTGACTTATACCCAAATATGTCTTTGTATCTTGCTGCCTGTATCCGGTTTGGGAGTGTCCGGAATTTTGTTTTATCAAATAAAACTGAAATCACCTATTTCTGTATTGCAGGA
This sequence comes from uncultured Lachnospiraceae bacterium, assembly GCA_947178085.1. Next base: position 2,034 of record CAMWWS010000026.1, read on the forward strand.
CGGCGCAGAACGTATCAGAAATCATGATCTTGATTTCTCCATTCCGAAAGTATCTACGGATGAACTTGGACAAATTTGTGAAGCTTTTGAAAAAATGAGGGCGGAACTTCTTAAAACAAATCAGGAATTATGGAGACAGACTGAGGAACGGAAACGGTTAAATGCGGCTTTCTCCCATGATTTACGAAATCCAGTCACGGTTATAAAAGGAACATTAAAATTACTGAAGCAAGGAATAGCTGATGAACAGGCGCTTGAACGTCTGGAAAGTTATACCCTGCGTATCGAGCAATATGTGGAAGCAATGAGCAGTATTCAGAGGCTTGAGCAAATGCCGGTTCGGGTCAGCGAGTGTACCTACATCGCATTACGGTCAGAGTTAGAGGATACCGTAAAATTATTTGCTCCAGAGCTGTGTCTGTCAATATCTGCTCCCGATGAAGGCTCGGTAATATTAGATCATGGAGTGTTTTTGACTGTTGCAGAAAATTTAATCAATAATGCAGTTAGTTTTGCACGGAGCAAAATTCAAATACAGCTTGTGGAAGATAAAGAATTTTTATCCCTGTCCGTCATTGATGACGGTTCCGGTTATCCTGCGGAATTAGTACAGAACGGACCGAAACCGTTTGGGAAGTTAAATGAAGATACAGTGCATTTTGGCATGGGGTTGTACAGCAGCGAAGTGCTCTGTATAAAGCATGGCGGAGTGCTAAAGCTGGAAAATATAGATGGGCAGGGTGCGATGGCAACAGCATTTTTTCAAATAAATTTAAAATCTTGAGCGTTTCTTGAGATTTATAATATAAGCTTTCCTTATCAACAAGAAGGAGGCTTTTTTTATGAAAATTGAAGCTAAGGAACTATCCAAAATTTATGGCGTTGGAGAGAACCGGGTTGTAGCTCTGGATAAGGTCAATTTGGAAATTAATATAAATGATTTTATATCCATTATGGGACCGTCAGGAAGCGGCAAAAGCACTTTGCTACACCTATTATCAGGGCTGGACAGACCGACTTCCGGGAGCCTGACCTATGATGGCAGGGATATTTACAGTTTTGACGACAAGGAATTGTCCGCATTTCGGCGGAGAAGTATTGGTTTTATTTTTCAGCAGTTTAATCTTCTGCCTGTTTTAACGGCAAAAGAAAATATTATCATGCCTTTGCTTTTGGACAAAAAGCAGCCGGATGAAGCATATCTGATGCAGCTTACAGAATTGCTGGGTATCAGTGACCGTTTGGAGCACCTGCCGCATGAACTGTCAGGGGGGCAGCAACAGCGTGTTGCGATTGCGAGAGCTTTGATTGCAAAGCCGGATATTATCTTTGCAGATGAGCCGACCGGAAACTTAGATAGCAAAAGCGGCGGCGAGGTTATGAAAATGCTTGAAAATATCTGGAAAAAGACGGGGACAAAGTTAGTTATCATTACACATGACCGCCGGGTGGCGCAGATGGCTGACAGGCAATTTGTGATAGTGGACGGCGTTCTTTCGGAGGTGACAGCAAAATGAAATCCTATCGTACACTGGCATTCAAAGAGATAGGGGCGCAGAAAATCACCTCTATTCTGATTCTGATTGCCATTATCCTTTCAACAATGATGACAACAGCAGTCGGACAGTCTGTGGGAATCCTTGCTGCGATGCGGGAACAGCAGGCTGTCACGATTGGCGGCAATAGCTATGCGACTTTTATACAGATGAATGAAGAACAGGTGAAAGCCCTGCAAAACGATGAAAGACTGTCTTATACAGGGCTTTCGATTATTTTGGGAACTATAGAGTTAAACAGTTCACTAAGGTTGGGATTAAGCGAATACCTGCAGGACAGTCTGGAAACATACCCAACGCTTACCCGGCTCAAGGAAGGACGTTTACCGGAAAAGGCTATGGAAATTGCTTTGCCGGAGGATATCCTGCAATTTCTGGGTTTTACCGGAGAGGTAGGTGATCCGATTATCCTGCCATTATCAAAGGTGCTTCGGCATGGTATTCAGGCAGAGGCATTTGATTTTGATGCTGAATTTATCCTTACCGGAATCCTGAAAAGCAACTATCTGGGATATGCTGCCGGTTTGGTGAATGGCATCGTAGGCATAGGAACAGTAAAAACACTCTTACCGGATGACTACATTTATTACAATGTGGATATTCGTACAGCAGAGAAACGTACATTCCAGTCAACTATGGATGATTTGATTTCAAAGCTGCAGGTTCATGAATTAGATACAATGTATAATGCATTGTATTTAGATACGCTGGGAATTGTCTATAATGGTGAAAGCACAGATGTAGATGTAACAGACACAGGTTTCTCGTTCATGATGGTGGTTGGAATTCTGGTTGCTGCATTGGTACTGTTAGCTGCCGGTCTTGTAATTTACAACATTTTGAAAATTACGGTTTCAAGGCGTATCCGACAATATGGCGCACTCCGGGCAATCGGCGCGGAAAAGGGACATCTTAATTCTATTGTTGTTACAGAGATATTATTATTATGTACAGTGGGTATTCCTGTTGGTATGCTGTTTGGTTTTCTGTCAGCAAAGGGGATACTGACTGTGGCTATAAACCAGTTATCCCCGGATGTTTTTCTGGTACAGGATGCCACACAGATGGATGAACTGATTGCAGAGAACAGTTCGGGTAAAGGAATATTTCTCCTGCTGAGTGCCATGATTACTCTTTTGTTCGCTTTTATTGCAACAGTGCCGGCGGCGCACTATGCCGCAAAGGTATCTCCGGTAGCTGCTATGTCCGGTACAAACGTCAGGATTAAACGCAAAAAACGCAGTGTAAAAAGAATCGGAAGCTTTGAAAGATATTATGCCCGGTTAAATTTGAAACGTAACCGTGGGCGGACAGCTGTCACTATTATGTCTTTGGTTATGAGTATTACTGTTTTTATTACCCTGCAAGGGTTTGTCTCCTCATTGAGTGTTGCCGGTTACGCAAGTGACAGCCATATGGGTGACTATTCGCTGGCAAATGAAGGGCTTGGATTTTCCGCAGATGATTTAACGATGCTGGAAACAGATGAAAACGTAGAATTTGTGGCTGCCATGAAGTTTTTCCAGTATCCGCAGGATGAAAATTTTCAGCCGGATGGTATCACTATGGACTTTGCTTTACAGAACGGAGAGTATCTCCAGATGGTAGGGCTTAATGATGTATATTGGGATGCATATTTCGGAGAAAGATTGTCGCCTGATGAGCTTGATTTACTGAAATCAGGTATGGGCTGCGTTGTCCGTAATCCTTTACCGCTTGTTATTCAGGGGGAGGTTGTTGCAACCACGGATATTCAGGAGGGCAGCACAATCACCGTTACAGGAAAAAAGCTGACGGTTCTGGAAGCAATGGACGGGTATGACGGATATTTCAGTGTCGGGAACAATGGTCTTGTTTTTGGTATACAGATAATCGTGAGCGACAGTTTGTATTCTGAAATGACCGGAATAAATACCTATGCTGAACTGTTTCCCGGCTTGAAGGAGGGAGCAGACAGGGAAAAGTTTGATAAGGTTTTGGAGGAACTGTGCCAGAGGCTTCCGGGAACAACCTGCCTGTCTTATGAGTTGGCAGATAAACAGCTGGCAGAAAGTGCATCGCAGATTAATCTGCTGGCATGGGGACTGATTCTGTTTATTGGGTTGATTGGGATTTTGAATATCATCAATACTGTTTACACCAATATCCATACGAGAGTTACAGAAATTGGGACACAACGGGCGATTGGAATGAGCGCAGGAAGCCTCTATAAGTCTTTTTTGTGGGAAGGAGCCTACTATGGCATTATAGCGGCGATAATTGGGAGCATAACAGGCTATATCTTTACCGTTCTAATAGATGCGGCAGATCAAAGTACAATACGGTTGGTTTCTATACCTGTAGTCCCGATTGTTGAAGCAACCATAATTGCAATAGCAGCTTGTTTGACTGCAACTTGTATACCGTTGTGGAAGATTACAAGGTTAAGTATTGTGGATTCTATTGAAGCGGTTGAATAGCTGATTTGCAAGACAGTTGCTATTTACTTGTCTTCCGAGGAAAAATCTTTACGATGGGAATTAAGATTCACATATACCAACAAACCATGTATAATTAACTTTATACATTTATGTTTGGGAGGACAATTTTATGGCAGGCAGCATTAAAAACAGATACAGTAATGAAATTTCAGACAGGATATTCCGTTATTTTATGAGGATGGTTTTACACTTGCAGAATAGCGGTATTGAGAAACTGCCATTAGAAAAAGATTTTGAAGAACCTTTAAAATCTTTTATGGAAATTGCAGTTGACCTGATTATTGATGGTCAACCGTCTGAAATATCAAGTCTGATTTTAGATGCAGAATACGATGCCATAATAAGTGATATGACAGTCAGTGTAAAAACAGCCATGAGTCTGCGGATGATAAAGGAATTATCATGGCATATCCATTATGACGAAGACTGTTATGGCTATTTGCTGTCTACAGTAAATTTGTGGGGGAACGACGTTTCTGAATATGCTGCCTTGACATTTTATCCGAATCTTCCGGAAGAGATAAAGGAAAGGTATCAAATCCACGATTTGATAAAGTATATACCGAAAGAAGCATTCAGATTGGAGGATTATTGAATGCAAGGCATTAATTCGATATAATTTCATTTATTCCTTTTGGTTTTCTTCTGCCTATTACATACAGAAAATTTATTTCGGCTATAAAGGTTTTGGCTATTGGCATATCTGCATTAAGGCAACCAAAAATGCAAAAATATAAAAAATGGTAGCCTTAACTTGAAAATAACGTAAAGTAAAGAGGAAGTATGAAAAGTAGATAAATAGTTGAAAATTAACTGCTATATTTAGCTTCATATCGGAGGTGCAAAAAATGAAGACGAAAATATTGATAGCTGATGATGAAGCGGATATTGTATCAATGCTACGCAGTTTTTTTGAAAGTAAGGGTTATCTTGTCTTATCTGCCACCAATGGAAAAGATGCGTTGAAACAAGCGGAACGGCAGCCGGATATTATTTTGCTTGATATAAATATGCCCGGATCCACCGGATTAGAGGTTTGTGAGCGTATCCGCGACCATATATCCTGTCCTATCATTTTTCTGACTGCGCGGATTGAAGATACCGATAAGGTAAAAGGGTTTGCTGCCGGTGGTGATGATTATATCGTTAAGCCTTTCTCACTTATGGAGCTTGAAGCCAGGGTATCTGCCCACCTGCGTCGGGAAGCGCGGAGGGGCTTTGAAGCGCAGATTAAGTTTTCCGGTGAATTAACGATTGACTATTCGGAACGGTGCCTGTTTTTTGCGGACAAACGCCTTGGTCTTGCAAAAAAGGAATTTGACATCGTGGAACTGCTATCCCAAAATCCGGGACAGGTCTTTGACAAAGAAAGGATATATGAACGTATCTGGAGCTATGACAGCGAGGGCGACAGCAGTGTTGTAGCTGAACATATCCGCAGAATACGGATGAAAATTGCTTCATACACAAACAGGGTGTATATTGAAACAGTTTGGGGGTGTGGGTATAAATGGACAAAATAAGACACGTGGGACGGGATTTATCTCTCTGGAAAAGTCTTATGCTTTATGTAGTAATTTTTGTTATGCTTGCACTTACCCTTTCTGCGATGACGGAATCCTTATGCAACAGTATGACAAATTCTATTAGAGATTCTTACCCATTATCCGGCGAGAAGTATTACTTAACGAATGAACAGGGCGAACAGTTGGGAGACGGCGCTTATATCAACAGTACACCCGTTTCATTAACGGAAAAGGACGAGCGTACATTAGCCCTGTTAGCGTTAATTCCTATTATCGCTACACCACTTTATTCTGCCTTGTGCATCATAGGGGCGGCTTTATTATTTTATATGGCTAAGCTGAAGAAACCGATTGCAGAATTACGGGCAGCATCCGAAAAAATATCAAATAATGATCTGGATTTTTCAATCGAATATGACAGTAAGGACGAACTTGGACAACTCTGTACTTCTTTTGAAATTATGCGGGCTAAACTCGCAAATAATTTTTCAGAGATGTGGCGGCAGGTTGAGGATCGCAAACAGCTTAACGCAGCTTTTGCACATGATCTGCGGACACCGCTTACGGTGCTGAAAGGTTATGATGAAATGCTGCGGGCAAGCGATAACATACAGACAAGGGAAACGGCAAATACTATGGGAAAGCACATATCCCGGATGGAAACCTATGTAACAAGCATGAGTAATCTTCAGCGTTTAGAGGACACACAGCCGGAATGCAAAACGATTATTTTGCAGCCGTTTTTATCTTCTTTATATGAAAGCGCAGAAATCGTATGTATGCAGAAAGGAAAAAGGCTGTATCGGCAAAACAAAACTGCTATACAGGAACTGTCCATTGACACAGAATTTGTTTCACAGGTATGTAATAATTTGATTGCAAATGCTGTCCGTTATGCCTGTACTGCGGTAACACTGACTTTTGAAATTTATGATAGCGGCTTACAGATTTCGGTATCTGACGATGGAAAAGGCTTTAACAAAGATGTTCTGCATAAGGCTGTCAGTCCATATTTCACAGAGGAACCAGATCATTCTGAACATTTTGGGTTAGGGCTTTATATATGTAAGCTGCTATGCGAACATCACGGTGGCTGCTTGCAGATAGAAAATATTGCAGGTGGCGCAAAAGTAAGCGCATATTTCAAAACAGAAATCTGAGTTACGCTTTAGCTTCTGTTTTGTAGATAAAAAGTAGATAATTACTCTTTATACTCTCCATGAAATCGCAAGGGGAGTATTTTTTTGCCCAATATGGCGCAATTCCCCTTATGAGGAAAGGAGTTTATATGAAACTGAAAACAATTGAGCTGACAAAGAAATTTGGCTCCACAACCGCCGTAGACCACTTGAATATCACACTGTCAAACGGAGTTTATGGCTTGTTAGGGGCAAACGGAGCAGGAAAGACTACGTTCATGCGGCTGTTGTGCAACCTCCAGACGCCAACCTCCGGGGAAATTGTTTTGGACGGAAAAAACATTGCGGGGCTTGGTGAAAAATACAGTGAGCTTTTAGGCTATCTGCCGCAGCATTTTGGGTATTATCCTGATTTTACGGCACTTGATTTTCTGCTGTATGTATCTGCCTTGAAGGGTCTAAGCGAAAAAAATGCAAAGAAAAAATCAAATCAGCTTCTTGAAGCGGTGGGTCTGTCTGCGGAAAGCAGACATAAAATCAAGACCTTTTCAGGTGGTATGAAGCAGCGGTTAGGGATTGCACAGGCAATGCTGGGAGATCCTCACATTTTGATTTTAGACGAGCCGACAGCGGGGCTTGATCCAAAAGAGCGAGTACGTTTCCGTAATCTGATTAGTGCCTTTGCGAAAGACCGCATCGTAATTTTATCAACACATATCGTTTCAGATGTGGAGTTTATTGCGGAAGAAATCATTATGATGAAATCAGGGCAGATTGTCCATTTTGGGAAACCGCAGGAAATCACTTCTGAAATTGACGGGCAGGTATGGGAATGTATTGTTCCGGCTGCTCATGCAGAAAAGTGTACTGTTATGTTCAATACGAGCAATCTCCGGAACACAGACAGGGGTGAAACCGTATTACGGATAATAGCAGATCACCCGCCTATGGAAGATGCAGTACTGGTACAGCCTAATCTGGAGGACTTATACTTATTCTATTTTAAAGGAGACACAGAAAAATGAAAAAACTAATTCAATTTGAGCTGCGGAAGATATTTTCAAAGCGTCTTACACAGGTTACCCTAGTTGCTTTACTGCTTTTATCGGTTCTTTTTGGCTTTTCAACTTATCAAAATATGTATGCCTTTGACGGAATAAGTAACGAGGGTACAGGGCGGACAGCCGTTGAAATTGATAAGTCTGTTGCAGAAAAATATGAGGGGATGCTGACTGATGAAAAGGTGCAGCAAATGATGGCAGATTTTAAACCTACGCAGGATTTACATGGTATGAATGCGGCGTATCTATACCAAAATGCTATGCAATCGGCTTTGTTCTATAACTTTTCTGATTTAGACGGCAACTGGAATGGACATAGCGTTTCCGATGTATTTGGGGACGAAGAAATTAAGATTGGATATACATACGGATGGTTTCAAACAAGTGAAAATATGGTAAGAATATTCATTATTTTATCATTAGCTATCGTTATTATGACTGCGCCTGTTTTCTCTGGCGAGTACGGGGGAGTCGATAATATTATTCTGACAAGCAAATATGGGAGGACAAAATGCGCAGCAGCGAAAATTATTGGAAGTGTTTTAGTTGCATTGATTGTGACTGCGGCTGTTTCAGCAATTAACCTTATATATGCCTTTATGCTTTATGGAAGCAGCGGGTTAGATTGCAGTATTCTCTTTGCTCCTCCAGGCTTTATCGAGGGATATATTCCATTTAATATTACTTGCAGCACACTGCTTACATATCAAATTCTTTTAGCATTTACCAGCGCTGTCAGTATTACCGGTGTTACATTAGCCTTATCTGCTGTATGTAAAAACCAGATGGCAGCGTTAGTCGCTTCTGCGGCAATTTACTTTTTCCCTGTTATGCTTCCTGTTACCGAAACGAGTCCGCTGTTTAGGATCATCACGCTTTTACCGTTGTATCATGTACAATTTGTTTCGCTTATGTCGGTAGATCAAATGGGGAGCGGTTTGATGTATGCAATATTGGCTGTACCTGTTGCACTAACATTTATAGGAACCGGTATTGTTGTTTCATATAGAGCTTTTGCGAAACATCAGGTTTTATAAATAAGCGGAAGGGATTCTACAGGCTGCTTTGTGTAATCAAAAGAATGAAATTTTTTATAATCAAACAAATCAATTCAAATCCCCCTCTTGACATCTATTTTAGGCAAATGTAGAATAAGTATATATTCATTTTAGGCAAATGCAAAAAATAAAAAAGAAAGAAGAGTGAACATGAAGAGACTACCGGAATCCGAACTGGAAATTATGATGATCATATGGGAATATAAAAGACCGGTCAACAGAATGGAGATAGAGGAACGCTTGAAGAAAGACATAGCCGCACCTACTATTTTATCTTTTCTGAACCGTTTGGAGGCAAAAGGTTTTGTCAGCGTGGAGAAAATCGGGAAAATCAACTGGTACACCCCGCTGGTAAAAGAGGAGGAATATCTGCAAAAAGAAAGCAGGAATATTTTGCAGAAAATGTATCAGAATTCGTTAAAAAATTTTGTGACGGCATTATATGACGGTGATGGACTCACATCTCAGGATATAGAAGATTTAAAGGCATTTATAGAGGAGAAATCATGAGAGCAAAATGGAGAAAAATAATCTGGGCGATTCTTGCACTGCAGCTTTTGCTGTGGCATTATCTTTTTCTGGAAGATAATATGTATTTGGATTATTTTGTGAACAAGGTCATAAGCCATTTTGGATTGTCTTACCATTTATATTTTCACTGGAAAAAATTGGCTATATTAATCTGGCTCTTATCGGCAGTATTCGTGATGGCATTACATTATTGGAATTATATACGGTTTCGCAGATATTGCATCAGCCAGTTAAGCATCGTGCCGGAAGCAGATATCAGAGAGAACCTTAATGCGGCGGTTCTGGAAACGGGATTACACGGTGGAAAAAGAGAAAGGTCTTTTCTCTATAGGAGTAAAGAAGTCAGAGAACCGTTTCTGATTGGATTTAAAGAACCGATTCTGATACTGCCGGACAAGGAGTACAGCGCACAGGTTCTGCATTTCATTTTTTTACATGAATGTACTCATATGAGACATAGAGATATGCTCTATAAGCTATTTATGCTGTTCATACAGTCGCTTTTATGGTTTCAGCCGCTTATGTATCTGCTAAAAGCAATCAGTTATCGGGATGTGGAAGTGGCATGTGACGAGGCGGTAGTGGAAGGCAAAGACATTTCGGCAAGAAAAGAGTACGGATATGCGCTGCTTGAGTGTTTGAAGATGGAGCGAGTGAAAGGGCAGGCGTATTCGACATATTTTTATCATGGAAAACGAATGATGAAAGCCAGAATTTCCGCAATAATGGAAGAGGATAAAAAATGGGATTTTCTGGCATATTGCTGTATTGGAATTCTTTTGTTGGATGTGGCATTTAACCTTTATCGTATCGGGGGCAATCTGTATGAGCGGTATGAAATAAGGAAAAAAGAGGCACAGGCGGAAATATCTTTTTACGATGGATATGAGCTGCCGGATTGTTTCACGCAGACAGCCGTTGATGAGATGATAAAATTCGAGCCGGTTTCGGAAGATGCATATTATAATGAGAAAGATATTTATGAACGGAAAGAGTATGCGGACCTTCCGTATGAGGCGGAAGGTCCCTGGCAGGTTCGTCTGCAGGATGCAGATCATTATAGCTACGCCGTTATTTTGCTGTTACAGCGGTATATCACTTATTTTGAAGACCAGAGTTACGCATCTCGGTGGGCCTCGGAAGATATGTTGTATTCGCAAGCTGATTCTGTATACACAAGGCTTCTTGCCGGAGATAAAAACGAAGCTGTCTTTGCGGTGATCTGCAGATATCATATTGGGGATGGCGATGACCTTGCTGAGTTTCCTAAGGAATTAAAAGACAGAGCGCAGTTTTCACATGAAAAATCCGGTTATTATGCATATTTTGACTGGGCGCTGCGGATTTGTATGGTAAAGGATTATGTCTTTGAGCTAGAGGGAATAGCAGAGACCGAAGATGTTCTGAAGGCTTACATGGAACAGTATGCGCAGGCGGATTTTTCAGATATTCCTAAGATTGATTTGGTTTATGGTATAGAGGCAGCTTCTTTGGAAGCAGGTGGGAGCGAAGATGCTTCTTTGTCTGAAGGTGTGAGTGAGAATGCATATCAGGTTGATACCAGTGAGGGTGTTCTGCGGGTGAGCGGTGCAGATGGAGTGTGGCAGGATGTACCGGTTACATTGGACGAACTTTTTGAGAGAGGGGACGGTATGGATGGAATACTTACCTCTTTGCCGCCCGGAAGCTATCAGGTAGATGAAAATAAGATTGTATTTGCATATGGCGGAGACAACGCAGTGCCGTTTTCAGTTGTATTTTATGATGAGGAGAGCCGGAGTTTTAAGAAATCCGTCGTTACATATGATATTATCGGCGGCAGGAAAATATATGTGGATTTTCCTGAAAATGGGCAGGACGGATTCTTGATTTTTACGGGAGAACGAGTTGTCTGGCATGAAGTGTCATATTTATTCCGCACAGAAGATGGTGGGAAGTCATGGCAGTATGTTGGTCCGGTGCCGGATGTCCTCACGGATGGTCATTCCCTGACAACGGGAGCTGCGTTTATTAATAATAATGTGGGATTTTTTACTATCAGAAGCTCGGATGAACCGGATGTCTGGCGGACGCAGGATGGCGGGAAAACATGGGAAAATCTGGAATTTCCATATGTGCCGGAATATTATGGAATGGTGTATACGCCGGAAGTACATGGGGATATTTTATGCTTGTATGTAGGTATGGAGGAATATTCGGAATATGACGGAACCAAAGCAAAATATGAGTCGGCTGACGAAGGAAGAACATGGGAATATAAAGGACTTGTCATACGAAAATAGCAGAGTGTCGCTTTTTCGAAAAACGGTGTGCTATGTGGTAACAAGACCGGTAAATCTGCTCTTTTACGGTATCACATGGTTTCATCTGTATTCGCTCTGCCAGTTTGGCAGGCTGCACAAAAATATTCCGATTCTGCTTATCTGCCTGCTGTGGTGGATGGTAGTTACAGGATATGGTTTTTATCTATGGCTCTGTTATAGCAGAAAAAGGATATCAGGTGAATCATGGAGTGAAGTTACAGAAATTAAAGCGGAAGATGTGAAGTGGTATATAAGGAGAAAAAGTTACTGTCAACTTTTTCTGAAAGATAAATCTGTGGTTACCGTGAATTTGCAGGAACTTGACCACGCCGAGAAGGATTTCCTGGATTTGAAACTATCGACGGTGAATGCTCTGGGAAAAAGGAAGTACAGACTGGCAGCAGGCATTTTTCTGACAACTGTTACGTTATATGGAAGTGTTCTTGTGGTAAAAAGTGCAATACCTTATAATGGGAAACTGTCATGGTATCTGGATGAACTGAAGGATAAAAGAAGAGTTACGCTTGTACACGATAATATCTATGAGTCGGGCGTGGAAGGAATTTTGAAAGATATCAGAGCCAAGGTGAAACTACCGGAAAAATTATGCCTGGCAACGAGTTTTAACCTGCATTTTGCGCCGGATGGAACAATCAGGACGATTGATACGATGCTGTATGGTTTTGATGAAAACGGAGATTTTGTGGACAGCTACTTAGTAACATATAATGTCGGTCGTTCAGAGAAAATGGATATTTATCTCGGCGTCTCGGATGGGGCGGTTTTTAATATTGATAAAGATTTCAAACCGCTTGTTGAAGCAGTTTCCGTAATGCCGTTAAAGGAAACGGTAGCGCAATGGAGGGGACAGGAAAGCTACGGCATTTTGTATTATGGCACGCGTGAATGGCATTCTCAGGAAGGAATACGATATTTGAATCATAGAGGAGAGAGCATGAT
>CAMWWS010000027.1 GCA_947178085.1 uncultured Lachnospiraceae bacterium
GGATATAATATATATAGTATGAAGCAGCGCCGCCAAAATACAAGCCGCTGTCATTTTAGAAAGCAGAACATGAAAACGGCTATAGCCCAGCTTTATTTCATTGCAGACGGTGCGGGTAGAAAATCCCTTTCCTATAAACAGCGCGGCGACAAGCGCAATTATAAATACAAACGAGGTATCACAGATTGTATTGGAAAATACAGCAGATGTATTTTCGTTAGTGTCAAAATACTTAGTAGCGATTTTATAACCATACATAGCTCCGACAACAAACATGAAAATTACAGCAACATAACCGAGCTTAAATTTTTTCAGTTTGTAAAGTTCTACTTTTAGTAAATTAGTCATTGCGCTCACCTCCCGTTATAGAAAGAAAGTATTCTTCAAGGGTTTGTCCGCAGACAGACAGTTCGCTGACTGTAATTTTATTCCGAATCAATACCTGAGAAATCTGCTGTGGTTCTTCTGTAAATGCGTATATATGTAAAGTACGGTCATCAATTACTTTGTAATCAGAAATATTCAATTCCTTTTCAATGACCGTTACACATGCCGGCAGACTGCCTGTGCAAATCTTAACATAGTTCTCGCATTTCGCTTCCAATTCTCTGTGAGAAAGGCTTTCTATAATTCTCCCTCTGTGAATAATGATATAATCCGTTGCCAACAGATACAGCTCACTCAAAATATGACTCGAAATAAGCATTGTAATCCCACGTTCCTCATTTAGTTTTTTGAGCAGAGCACGGAGCGTAGAAATATTTTTCGGATCAAGTCCGTTGACAGGCTCATCAAGGATTAACAGTTCAGGATTGCCGATAAGCGCCAGTGCAATACTCAGCCGCTGTTTCATACCCATGGAAAAATCTTTTACTTTCTTATCCCTTACATCATGTAAATCCAAAAGTTTCAGAAGCTCATTGCATATAGATTTGTCAGGATTTCCAAGCAATATCCGCTGTAATTCAAGATTACGATAAGCTGAAAACTCCGGATACAGAGCCGGGTCCTCTATAGTGCTTCCGATATTCTTACGAAGCGCCTGAATGTCCTTATGTTCTGTCTTTCCGAAAATGGAATAAGTTCCGGATGTCGGAAAAGAAAGTCCGGTAAGTATACGCATTAGTGTTGTCTTGCCTGCACCATTTTCGCCAATAAAGCCGTAAATATGTCCCGCTTTCAAGCTTACGGAAATGTTGTCCAAAGCCTTAAAATGGCGATAGGACTTAGTAATATGGTTTGTTTGTAATATAACATCTTCCATGATAATAACCACCTCCGAGTACAATACTACAGGGTAAAGTTAAGAAGATTCTTCACAAATATTAAAGAAAATCTAAAGATACGCGGTTATCACCTGATGAGCCGATATCCCATGCCGTACACGGTTTCTATATATTTTTTGTCTGTATGCTCAGCAATTTTCTTACGAAGATTACTTATATGGACATTCATTGTGTTATCTTCCTGTAGATAGTCTTCGCCCATAATAATTTCATAAAGCGTGCGTTTTGAAAAAATTTGGGTGGGATTTTTCATAAACAGTTCCAATATTGCATATTCTGTGGCTGTACATATTAATTCTTCGTCATTTATAAAAACACGTTTTGAGTCAGTTTTAATTATAAACTCACGAAAACCAATCTCATTGTTTTCCTGCTGCGCAGTCCTGCGGAGTACTGCCTGAATCCGTAAAAGAACTTCGTCTATATCAAAAGGCTTAGTTATATAATCGTCTGCACCGAGGCGAAGGAGTTCTATCCTGTTCTGGGTTTCACCTTTTGCGGACAATACGATAATAGGAGTCGTATTTATCCGGCGTATTTCTTTGATAATATCTTCGCCTGATTTCTCCGGCAGCATTAAATCCAGTAAGATAAGACAGTAATTTTCATGCATACACATAGTAAGACCGTCTGTGCCGTTGTAAGCGCTGTCGGCGGCGTATCCGTTTTTTTTGAGTATGCTGCGCAGCAGACCGTTGATGGTCATATCATCTTCGATAATTAAAATTCTGCTCATTATAACACCTGCCAGAGAAATAAAAATTTTTCCTATTGTAACATAAAAAAAATATTTTGACTATTCAGACTCCATATCATTATCTTTTTTATATTATTGCAAAACCCCCGGAATTAGATTAGAATTAAACCAGTACTAATTGTTGGTAAGACGCTAAGGGGGTAGCCTGTTATGAAGAAAAAAGGCTTTATGAGTGAATTTAAAGATTTTATAACCCGTGGAAACGTTATGGATATGGCTATAGGTGTTCTGATCGGAGGAGCTTTTTCCACAATCGTTACATCTTTGACCGAGGATATCATTTCTCCGATTCTGGGATTATTTGGGGGAATGAATTTTGACGAGTTATCTGTTAATATTTTAGGTGAGGTTACTCTTAATTACGGAAAATTTCTGACAGCCGTTGTGAACTTTTTGTTAATGGCATTGATTATTTTCCTGATGCTAAAGGGACTTAATGCATTGCATGCAAAAACAGAAAAATTAGCTCATATGGGCAAAGAAGAGGTCAAGGCGGAACCTACAGTTAAGACCTGTCCTTACTGCCGGATGGAAATTCCTGTTAAAGCGACCAGATGCGGTCATTGTACATCTGAACTGACATAAGATAGAATGGGCGATTAATATGAAAAAAATAATGCTTTTCGAAGGCGATATTGAAACACAGGGTTATTTTTCCATACAACTTGCGGAAGCTTTTCAGAAGATGGGGCATCAGACATTCATCTATGACTTAAGCAAACCATGGGATAGTACGGAGCGATTTTTTCGTTTCTTTGAGCGTGGAAATACGGCTCTGGTTAATTTTAATTTTCATGGAATGAGCGGCGAATATTATTTTCTGGATGAAAATGACCGTATGATGTGGGATGCACTCGATATACCAAGCTATAATATTGTAGTAGACCATCCGATGTATTATCATCATTTTCTGGAAAAAGTACCAAGGGACTATCATCATATCAGTATCGACAGAAACCATGAAAAATATATGGAAAGGTTTTTCCCGAATATACGAAGAGGACCTTTTCTGCCGTTGGCGGGAACGGAACTCAATTCTAATAAGTCGTATGTGCCGGCGCAGTATCGCAGATATGATGTGACGATGGTAGGAAACTATGCTCCGCCTGCACATTTTGAGAGATACATCACCAGAATCGATGACGAATATACTGAGTTTTATTATGGAATGATTGACGACCTGCTTTATAATCCGACGCGGACGCTTGAGGAAGTGGCGCAGGAGCATATTCTCGGGGAGATTCCGGAAGCAACGGAGGAAGAATTGAAGAAGGTTATGAGCACACTGACCTTCATAGACTTATATATCCGGTATAAAACAAGAGGGGAAGCGGTTAAGGCTTTGGCGGATGCGGACATTAAGGTCAACATATTCGGCGGAGGCTGGGATAAACTTTCATGTAAGAAGCCGGAGAATCTGATTATAGGCGGTAGTCTGGATTCTGTGGGCTGCCTTAAAAAGCTATGTCAGAGTAAGATTTCATTAAATGTTATGCCATGGTTTCGCGACGGAGCACATGACAGGATTTTTAATTCAATGCTTAACGGAGCGTTATGTCTGACAGATAGCAGCGTATACCTGGATGAAATTCTGCATGACAAAACAGATTGCAGGATTTATTCCACAGCGCGTTTGGGAGAACTTCCGGATATGGTTTATGGTCTGCTTGCAAATCCGCCGCGGATGCAGGAGATAATTGATAATGGGTATAGGCTGGCTAAAGCAGGGCATACATGGGAGCATAGAGCGGAGGTTCTGCATGCGCTGATTGAGGCTGACAAGTAGTGGGACTGCTTTGGCAAACTTAAGATATTCAAAAAAGGAGAGGTAATTGATTTGAGTATAAGTGACAAGATAAGGCAGAGTAGGGCTGAAAGGTTTAAAAGACATTTTGAGCGCTATCGCCGAATACATAAGATTCTGAATAAATATGGCGACGATATTATCAATTCCGATAATTTCAGAAAGACCAAGGCGCATATCCAGCACGGAAGCATGACTGTCAATGAGCACTGCATGAGTGTGGCGCGACATAGCATGATTCTGAATAATAAATTGAGATTGCACTGTAACGTAAGGGATTTGGTGCGCGGCTCTTTGCTGCATGATTATTTCCTCTATGACTGGCATGATAAGGAATATCTTGCACAGAGGCAGAGACTGCATGGTTTTCATCATCCGAGTACCGCGTTGCGGAATGCGGATAAGGAGTACAACTTAACGGACAGACAACGTGATATAATTAAAAAGCACATGTGGCCTTTGACTGTCATCCCTCCGACATGCAGGGAAGCATGGGTGGTTACGGCCGCCGATAAGTATTGTTCTTTGATGGAGACAATAGGAGTACATAAGGGGCATGGAAAGGTATATGATGCAGACGCTATATGACAGCCTTGTTAATTATGGTGTGAGTGATTTTTATCCATATCACATGCCGGGGCATAAGCGCAGTCATAGTGCCGGAGCACTGTCTGAGATTTATAAACTCGACATTACGGAGATAGATGGATTTGATAATCTGCATCAGGCGGAAGGTATTATAAAGCAGTCACAGGAGAGGGCAGCAAAGCTTTATGGCTCGGAGGAGACTTATTTTCTGGTGAACGGAAGTACCTGCGGCGTGCTTGCTGCGGTTTCAGCAGTGACGGACAGGCAGGATACTGTTCTGATTGCAAGGAACTGCCATAAGTCGGTTTATCATGCAGCTTTTTTAAAAGAACTTAATTTACGGTATATATATCCAAGTAAGATGACGGAATATGATATTTCTGATGCTGTCAGTTTGGAAGAAGTGAAAACGGCGCTGGAGCGTTATCCGGAATGCAGGGCAGTAGTGATTACTTCCCCTACTTATGAGGGAATTGTTTCGGACATAGAAGCAATCAGCAGAGTTGTTCATGAGAAAGGAAAAATTTTGATTGTCGATGAAGCGCATGGCGCACATTTCGGTCTGGCGAAGGGTATACCTGAGAATGCTGTGAGGCAGGGAGCGGATCTTGTCATTCACAGCCTGCATAAAACACTTCCGTCAATGACACAGACGGCGCTTCTGCATGTAAACGGTCCACGCATTGACCGTGTGAAGCTGCGCAGATATTTAAGCATATATCAATCGAGCAGTCCTTCATATGTGTTGATGGCGAGCATGGACTCCTGCATATCATTTCTGCTGGAAAATGCAGAGAGCAGTTTTGAAAAACTTAAAAATTTTCATAGAAAATTTTTAAGCTGCATGGAGGAATGCAGACATATTCGTATCGGTAAAGAAGAAGTTTTACAAAAAAAAGGATACAATTTTTCCGCATGGGATATTTGTAAGATAGTAATATCTGTAAAAGGAACTTCCATGAACGGGCAGGAACTTTATGATAAGTTGCTAGATGAATTCCATCTTCAGATGGAAATGGCGGCAGACAGTTATGTACTTGCAATTATGACAATTTCTGATGGTGAAGAAGGTTGGAAGAGATTGGCTGATGCATTATTGCAGATTGATGGTAGGATAGAAGATAGAATAAAAGATAGGATAAAGGATATGACAAGAGATGTGAATGTTATAACAGATGAAGCATCGCAAACCGGGATATCTTATCAGCCGACTGTCAAAATGACAATTGCACAGGCTCTTGAGCATAACAGCAAAGAAGTTCCGCTTGAACTGGCAGAGGGGGAGATCTCAGGCGGCTTTATTAATCTTTATCCTCCGGGAATACCGATTATAGTACCGGGCGAAGTTATAGATGCCTGCATTGTCAGTCATATACGGGAAAGCCTTAAATTAGGACTTAGAGTGCAGGGTATATCTGAGAATGCAGAGGTTGTTATTATATAAGGAATTGTAAAAATTTTAACAATTCCTGATTATAAAGCATAATTGAAATTCTTATAAAAATATGGCATTATTAAAAGAGAGCAGTTTATGCTGCGGATTAAAATTGATGCGTTTGGCGGAAGGCATATTTATAATATGGGAAAAATTGTGTGTTTGATGGGAAAAAGTTCCTCGGGAAAAGATACCATTTATAAGAAGCTGCTTGAACACGAGGAGTTCGGACTTCAGAAAATCGTGCCGTATACGACCAGACCGATTCGTGCCGGCGAGCAGGATTGCGTAGAATACCACTTTACGGATGAGGCAGGCTATCAGGAACTTCTGAGTGCCGGGAAGATTGTTGAGTCAAGGGAATATCATACATGCCATGGAATTTGGAGATATTTTACAGTGGCGGACAAAGAGATTGACTTGGATGGTCAATCGTATATAATGATAGGTACTTTAGAAGCCTACGAGAAGATTGGCAGATTTTACGGAAAAGATAAGGTGCTTCCGGTTATGATAGAGCTGGATGACGGAGTGCGGCTGCAGAGAGCGTTGGACAGGGAAAAGGCGCAGGACAATCCCAGATATGAGGAACTGTGCAGGCGTTTTCTGGCGGATGCAGAGGATTTTTCAGAAGAAAAACTGGCAGAGGCAGGAATTACCCGGACTTTTTCCAATGAAGATCTGAAGCAATGTCTTAGTAATATTATGGACTATTTGAAAGAGAATTGTTGTTGGAACTAAAATTGTGTATGGAGGATTCAGGTGGACATTAAAGTAAATCAGGCGCAGCAGCCTGTTCAGGTGCAGACGCCCCAGGTGCAGGAAACAACAGATGATTCGTTTAAATTTACACTTGTCAGCAGAATCGGGGAACAGGACTTACAGAATGCGTTGATGCATATGATGGAAGAAATCACGATGCAGGGCGATAAACTTGCCAAACATCGGGACATTAAGGATATGAAAAGGTATCGTACCCTTATTAAAAATTTCCTGAATGAAGTCGTGAACCGCTCACATGCTTTTGCAAGAGAAAACTTTCTGGACAGAAAAGGAAGACATCGTGTATATGGAATTATTCGTTTGATTGATAAAAATTTGGATGAGTTGGCACAGGAACTTGTAAAAGATGAACAGGATAATCTGGAAATATTGAATAAAATCGGAGAGATACGGGGGCTGCTTCTGGATATTTTCACATAACTTATGAGAAAGGGTGGGGCATATGGCAAAATTTACGGATATTATAGGACAGGAACAACTAAAGGAGCATTTACAGAATGCTATTTCCATGAATAAGGTATCGCATGCATATATAATCAATGGCGAAAGAAGTTCCGGCAAGGAATTTGTTGCCAAAATTTTTGCTAAGACGCTGCAGTGTGAAAAGGGCGGAACGGAAGCCTGTGATGAATGTCATTCATGTAAGCAGGCACAGAGCGGCAACCAGCCGGATATTATTTATATATCCCATGAAAAGCCAAATACCATCAGTGTTGAGGATATTAGAACGCAGATTAATAACGATATTGTGATTAAACCGTACAGCAGTCCCAGAAAAGTATATATAATGAATGAAGGGGAAAAAATGACTGCGCAGGCGCAGAACGCATTGCTTAAGACTTTGGAAGAACCTCCCGAGTATGCGGTTATCCTGATTCTGACAACGAATGTGGAAGCGATGCTGCCTACGGTTTTAAGCCGATGTGTAGTTTTGAACATGAAGCCGGTGCCGGATAAAAAGTTGAAAGAATTTCTGATGAAGGAGCTTGAGGTTCCGGATTATAAGGCTGATATATGTGTGGCTTTCGCCAGAGGAAATCTTGGAAAGGCCAAGATGCTTGCTTCCAGCGAAGAATTTGAGAAAGTAAAAGAAGAAGCAATAACTTTGGTAAAATATATCAACGATATGGAAATCAGTGAAATTGTTAAAGCGATTAAGAACATTTCCGAATATAAATTCGAGATTACGGATTACCTTGATATTCTTTCCGTATGGTATCGTGATGTATTGCTGTTTAAAGCGACTAAAGATGCCAACAGTATGATTTTCCGGGATGAGATTCAATATATCCGTAAAGTGGCTGACAGAAGTACGTATGAAGGAATCGAGACTATTGTTAAGGCTCTGCAGCAGGCCAAGAGAAGACTGGATGCCAATGTCAATTTTGATCTGACAATGGAGCTGCTTCTTTTGACGATTCAGGAGAATTAAGGAAACAAGGGCAGATGGAGGTTTATATATGATAAAAGTAATAGGAGTGCGGTTTCGTACAGCTGGGAAGATATACTTTTTTGACCCCGGTAAATTGGATATTAAGAAGAATGACCATGTTATAGTAGAAACCGCAAGGGGAATCGAATACGGCACCGTGGTTGGAGAGCCGAATGAGGTGGAGGATGATAAAGTTGTTCAGCCTTTGAAAGCAGTGCTGCGTATAGCGACACCCAAGGATGATGAGCAGGAAGCGGCAAATAAGGAAAAAGAGAAAGAGGCTTTTAAGATATGCCTGGAAAAAATCGGCAAACATGAACTGCCGATGAAGTTAATTGATGCAGAATATACTTTTGATAATAATAAAGTTCTTTTTTACTTTACGGCGGACGGGCGTATTGATTTCAGAGAACTTGTAAAAGATTTAGCGGCAGTGTTTAAGACAAGGATTGAACTTCGCCAAATCGGTGTCAGAGATGAGACGAAGATAGTAGGCGGCATTGGAATCTGCGGGCGTCCGTTATGCTGTCATACTCATTTGTCGGAATTCGTGCCGGTATCCATTAAGATGGCGAAGGAGCAGAATCTTTCATTAAATCCTACGAAGATTTCGGGCGTGTGCGGAAGACTCATGTGCTGCCTTAATCATGAAGAGGAAACCTATGAAGAATTAAACAGAAAGCTGCCCAACGTAGGAGATTTCGTAACTACGGATGACGGTTTGAAGGGCGAAGTACACAGTGTCAATGTATTGCGCCAGTTAGTTAAGGTCATAGTGGATGTAGATGATGAAAAGGAAATCCATGAATATAAAGCAGAACAGCTGCGTTTCAAACGAAAACATAATAAAAGCCATAAGGTAGACGTAGACGAAGAAGAACTCAAGGAACTTGAGAAGTTGGAAAAACAGGAAGATAATAAATCCAAACTGGATGATAACTGATAATTACGGGAAGTGGGATTATGGAATTCGATAGGAATGTTGTGCTGAAAGAAAATGAAAGAATAGATGACTTACAGCGCAATGGATATCGTATTATCCAGAATCAGGAAAAATTCTGTTTTGGTATGGATGCGGTTTTACTTTCCGGTTTTGCTAAGGCAAAGGTGGGCAGCAGGCTTCTGGATATGGGAACGGGAACAGGCATTATTCCTATACTGATGGAAGCAAAGACAGAAGCAGCGCATCTGACCGGATTGGAAATTCAGGAAGAAAGCGCCGATATGGCAAGAAGAAGCGTCTTGCTTAACAGTTTAGAGGATAAAATTACGATTGTGACAGGAGATATTAAAGAGGCAGGGAGTCTTTTTGACGCTGCTTCTTTTGATGTTATTACCTGCAATCCTCCGTATATGATAGAACAGCATGGACTTATGAATCCGGATGATGCCAAAGCAATAGCAAGACATGAAATTTTATGTACTTTGCAGGATGTTATTTCCCAGGCGGCGAGGCTGCTTAGACCGGGTGTCAATTTTTTCATGGTACACAGACCGTTTCGACTGGCGGAAATCATGGCGCTTCTGAATAGTTATAAACTTGAACCAAAACGAATGCAGCTTGTTTATCCGTTTGTCGATAAAGAGCCTAATATGGTATTGATAGAAGCCAATCGTGGTGGGAGACCCCGCCTGAGAGTGGAGAAACCGTTGATTATTTATAAAGAGCCGGGTGTGTACATGCCTGAGATTTATGATATTTATGGATATTAAAATTTGATAAGGCATGATGATACAAGCTAATGTATGGAGTTTATGTAAAGTGTGAAGGTGAACTATAGATGATTAAGTGTATGAAAGCGCTGTTTCCGCTGTTGTTGATTATACTGATGATTATGACAGGCTGTGGACATCATGACGTGCCTGTTCTTTCAGAAGATAATGTTTCAATATCAGGGAATAATGCTTCAGTATCGAATAGTGCACTCATGGAAGAAGCTTTCATTGAAGAGGAACTACCTTCGGAAGCAGATGAAGAAGAAAAACTGCAAGAGACAGAAGCCGAACCGTTACCGGAATACAAAACAGTACAAGTGAAGGGTATATATGTAACCGGCCCGATTGCGGGAACCGAAAAAATGGATGAGCTGATTACGCTTGTGGAAGAAACTGAATTGAATACCATGGTTATCGATGTGAAAAATGATGAAGGTGTAGTCACTTATAAGATGCAGAGCGATACCGTGCTGGAAATAGAGTCGGGCGTCCGTTATATTTCGGATATTGAGAAGTTGATTGAGAAGCTGCATGAGAAGGATATATATGTAATTGCACGTATTGTAGCATTTAAAGATCCGTATCTTGCTAAGAAGAAACCTGAACTATGCCTGAAAACAAACACAGGCGCAATTTTTCGGGACAAAAACGGGGAAGCATGGGTCAATCCATACAAACATGAAGTATGGGATTATCTGGTGGAAATAGGAGCACAGGCAGCAAAAGACGGATTTGATGAGATTCAGTTCGATTACATTCGGTTTTCTACCGATGTGAATGCCGGCAGCATAGATTATGGAGAAGAAGCGGAACTGATGACAAAAGAAGAGGCGATAACCGGTTTCGCCAAGTATGCTTATGATAAACTGCATCCGCTTGGAGTAATGGTTTCTGCTGATGTTTTCGGTACTGTTATTGATAATGAATCCGATGCGGAGATTGTCGGACAGAATTATCAGGAAATGGCTGCTTGCCTGGATTACATTTGTCCTATGGTGTATCCATCGCATTATTCTGACGGAGTATACGGTCTGGATATACCGGATAAAGAACCTTATAATACGGTATATCAGGCGCTGGAAGAATCTAAGAAAAAGCTGGAGGCTTTGACCGTGGGTGCAGAACCGGTTGAGTCTGTGCATATTGCGGGTGTGAGAGTCTGGATACAGGATTTTACGGCGACTTGGTTAAAAGGTCATATTTCTTATGGACCTGCCGAAGTCAGAGCGCAGATTCAAGCCATTTATGATGTGGGATATGAAGAATGGATCTTATGGAACGCCAGAATGAATTATACGGAGGAGGCGCTTATACCTAATTGGCAGGAAGCGGAAAATTCGGACTGAATAAAATGGGGGATTGCTATGGCAGGAATACTATATCTATGCGCCACTCCTATAGGAAATCTGGGAGATATGACGCCGCGCGTTATAGAAACATTAAAGAATGTCGATGTGATTGCGGCAGAGGATACGAGAAACAGTATCAAGTTGTTGAATTATTTTGAAATAAAAACTTCTATGACCAGTTATCACGAATATAATAAAGTAGAAAAAGCAGACTACCTCACAGGGCTGCTCATGCAGGGAAAAGACGTCGCGCTGATTACGGATGCGGGAACACCGGCAATTTCCGATCCGGGAGAGGTACTGGTACAGAAATGTCATGAAGCGGGAATCACGGTTACATCACTGCCGGGAGCGTCTGCATGTATTGTTGCGCTTACTTTATCGGGTCTTAGTACAGGAAGGTTTTGTTTCGAGGGATTTCTTCCTTCCGATAAAAAGATGAGGGCGGAAGTGCTCGAGGAATTACAGGAAGAGTCCAGAACAATAATTATTTATGAAGCCCCGCACCATTTGGTAAGGACTCTGTCAGAGCTGCATAAGGCGATAGGAAACAGAAGGTTGACATTGTGCAGGGAATTGACGAAGAAATTTGAAACCATACTACCGACCACTTTTGAAGACGCTTTGCTGTTATATGAAAATGAAGAACCACGGGGAGAGTATGTGCTTGTAATTGAAGGAAAAAGCCGTCAGGAAAAAAAGGAAGAAGCAATACAGTCATGGAAGTCCCTGTCCATAGAAGAACACATGGAATATTATGAGAAGGAGGGGATGGATCAAAAAAGTGCAATGAAGCAGGTTGCTAAGGATCGGGGAGTTCCTAAAAGAGAGATTTATCAGTATTTACTTAATAAGTGAGTTGACAAAAATTATAAAATGCTTAAAATGGGATTGACAAGTACGTAAACACATAATATATTTTTGAATGGTAGGTATTTTATAGGAAAAATTTATAATAAAAGAAGGAGACTTTGAAATGCTGGAAAGAGTAAAAGAAATAATTCAGGAACAATTGAATTTAGACAATGTTGACATTACAGAGGAATCTTCCTTTAAGGATGATTTAGGGGCAGACTCATTGGATTTGTACGAATTGGTTATGGCTTTTGAGGAGGAATACGGCGTGGAGATTCCCTCAGAAGATTTGGAGCAGATTACTACTGTAGGAGCTGTCATAGAGTACATGAAGTCCAAAGGTGTGGACGCCTGATCGGAACGGGGAATTAATGAGAAGCAGGAACAGCATGCGTACAATACTCATTTACCTAATGCGGATGTGGGTATATTGGTAGGCATGCTTTTTTGAATTTTTTAGGTTTGAGAAATTAAGCTGGAGCGAAGACGGATGAGTGAAAACGTAATAGAACTGAAAAATGTCCGAAAGGAATTTGTGACAACCAAGCACTATCCCGGCTGGAGCGGGGCTGTGAAAGGATTATTCACAAAGGAAAAAGAACAGAAGATTGCGGTCAATGATGTCTCACTTGAGATAAAGGAGGGAGATATTGTTGGTTATATTGGAAGTAATGGGGCAGGTAAATCCACTACGATTAAAATAATGTCAGGAATCCTGACCCCGACATCGGGAACCTGTATGGTCAACGGTCTGGAACCATATCGGAACCGAAAGAAGAATGCTAAGAATATTGGTGTTGTGTTCGGGCAGCGTACACAGCTTTGGTGGGATTTGCCTCTCAGCGAAACATATACGGTATTAAAAGAAATCTACGATGTGGGTGATAAAGATTACGCCGAACGAATGAACTTTTTTCAAGAAGTTTTAGGATTACAGGAATTCATACATAGTACAGTCAGAACCTTATCGCTTGGACAGAGAATGCGGGCTGATTTAGCGGCTGCACTGCTCCATAATCCCAAAGTATTATATCTTGATGAGCCGACAATCGGATTGGATGTTGTGGTAAAAGACAGGATTCGTCAGGCAATCAGGGAAATCAATGAAAAGTATAATACCACAGTTATATTGACTACCCATGATTTGAGTGATATCGAGGAATTATGTCAAAGAATTATAATCATAGATGCCGGTAAGAAAATATATGATTCTACATTAAATCAACTGAAAAAAGATTATGGTTATCGTTGCAGCATTTCTTTTGAGTGGAAAGAGCATCTGAATGAAACTCAGGTTGAGATGCTGCAAAATATGGACGAGAGAGTAGAGTTTACCGAACAGAATAAGGGCGGACAAGTATACTTCAGCAAAAACGATATTACCGTTGCGGAAGTAATATCAAAGGTTATGCATATTATGGAGGTAAAGGACATTAAGATTAAAGAGACAGAGCTTACGGATATCGTGAAGAGCATCTATCAGAATAGCGTGAGGTATTAATGTGATAAAATTTTTAAAAGTTTATTGGAATTTTGCATTAAATCAAATTAAATCTAATTTTGCCTACAGAGGAAGATTCTATTTGTATATTATCCGCAAGTTTCTTGGTATGTTTATTTATTATTATCTCTGGATGGCGATATATGCGAGTTCTGCGTCAGATCAGCTTGGTGGTTTTAGCAGGAACGAAATGATTCTGTATGTCTTTATGTCTTATACAATTGCGGATATTGTTATGATAGGAATATCTTCTGATATCGGATATGATGTAATTGACGGCAGTGTGGCGATGAATCTGATAAAGCCAATTAATTATAGGCTGTATCTGACCTTCAGGGCGTTAGGAATCATGATTTACCGGGTGGTAGTGCCGTCTGTATTTATATGGATTGGATTAGAAATTTATAAAGTTACAAAACTGGGAATGACAGTTATCAGCCCAGGCAGGATTGCGCTGTCTTTGGTTAGTATTGTTCTTAGCTTTTTTATATATGTATTTTTTGACTATTGTTTTGGTATGCTGGCATTCGTTACTACTTATATTTTTGGAATGAATGTTATAAAAAACGCGGCGCTGAATTTTTTAACCGGAAAATTGATTCCGATTTCCTTTTTTCCAGTATTTGTGCAGGAGATATTTTCCTTTCTTCCATTTACTGCTATGACGTATGTTCCGGTCATGATATATCTGGGTAAGTATTCGGGAACGGAAGTACTGCGGCAGCTTGGGAAACAGACATTATGGGTGGTAATCCTGTATCTTATCGGAAGTATTTTGTGGAAGAAAATTGAAAAGAGGATTGTAATCCTAGGCGGCTGAGCAAAAGGCAGATTAAGCGAAAGGGAAGATATTGAAATGAAGAAAATAATGAGATATATAAAGCTATATCGAATCTTTGCAGTGCAGTATATGAAAACGGTAATGCAGTCTAAA
>CAMWWS010000028.1 GCA_947178085.1 uncultured Lachnospiraceae bacterium
AAAAATACACTGTCAATATATAATTTGTAATACACTATCCACCTCCTGTTTTCTGCTTAATTATACGAAAGATAGCTTGATTATTTTGTCAAATTCAGAAAGGATTTCCAGAATATTTTCTGCCTATTTACGACATACATTTTACATAAAAAGAGCAGAAAAAAAGCCCTGAAGCAGCGTACCATAAATACGCTGTTTCAGAACTCATCATGTACTTATAAAATGCTATTATATGTAATCTATTTACGTTGTAAGAAATCCGGAATTTTTAATGATTTCTCCTCAACAGAGCTTCTAATATCGGCCGTCTTATTAATGCCTGTGAGCATTTTACCTGATGCAGCCTGTGCACCTGCTCCCGGCGCGTGCGTTCCTGCCTCAGAAGCCGCTCCCGATGGTCTGACTCCGAGATTAGCTGTGTTAAATGCAGTGTGTCCGGCGCCTGTCACTGCTCCGCCCTTACCCTGTAATGATGTCGGCGTTATGTATGCGGATTTAAAGCCCAGCCCTCCTAAACCTTTCATCTGGTTAGGCTTTTCTTCAATACCGGTAGCGATTATCGTAACATTACATGTATCCGTCATGCTCTCGTCATACATAGCTCCGAAGATACAGTTAATATCGTCTCCGGTTAATTCTTTGACATAGTTAGCTGCTGCATCGGCATCCGAGAGGCTTATATCTCCGGATACATTGATGATTACATCGGTTGCGCCTGAAATAGTCGTCTCAAGCAGCGGACTCTCCACCGCCATTTTAACAGCCTGACTCGCCTTGTCATCTCCTTTTCCGCTTCCGATACCGATATGTGCAATACCCTTGTCCTTCATAACGGTCTGTACATCGGCAAAGTCAAGGTTGATGACTGCGGGCAGATTAATCAGGTCCGTAATACCCTGTACCGCCTGCTGCAGCACTTCATCCGCTTTTTTCAGGGCATCCGGCATGGTTGTCCTTCTATCGACGATTTCCAATAACTTATCATTAGGAATAACAATCAACGTATCAACATTATCTTTTATCTTATCAATACCACTTAAAGCATTGACCATACGAACCTTAGCTTCGAATCTGAACGGTTTGGTAACAACGCCTACCGTCAGTATACCCATATCCTTAGCCAGTTTCGCTACCACGGGAGCTGCTCCTGTACCGGTTCCGCCGCCCATTCCACAGGTTACGAAAACCATATCCGCACCTTTTAAGGCTGCGGCAATCTCTTCTTCACTCTCCTCAGCTGCTTTCTCACCAACTTCCGGCTTGGCTCCGGCGCCCAGACCTTTAGTCAGCTTCTCTCCTATCTGTAACAATTTAGGCGCTTTACAAAGCTGCAAAGCCTGTTTATCGGTATTGATTCCAATAAAATCAACACCGTCAATACTTTCATCAATCATTCTATTAACAGCATTATTACCTGCCCCACCAACACCAACTACGATTATCTTAGCGGCAGATTCAGCATCGTTTGTCTTAATCTCAAGCAAGGTAGTACCTCCTTCAATAACAAAATAAACTCATATAGATTATCATATAATTATTTTTTCAATTTAGCAACCCCAATTTTACGAATTTCTAACTTTTCTATTTTTTCCCAGTCTAATTCTGCTCAAAACTTATCATCTTTGTATCTTCTGTATATTCCCTCATATTCAATGTTCCGCTTTTCCCTTCCAACTCAGGAAGCATATGCTGCAATTTCATGATTTTTTCATCAATATCATTACTGCTGCCCATCGCTACTTTTACATTACCGAAAATCAGAGTCACTTGATAATCAGAAGAAAAATATATCTTGTCCACTTTCATTGAGTATTTTTCAAGCAACTGCGTAATATTTAAAATATCCTTGAAAACATCCTGATTTTCGATTGGAAGCGTTTCATGCAGCATTACATAGTCAAACGAAAGACCCGTCACCTGTGGAATACCCTGCGTAGCCTCTTCGGAAGTTTCCACAACAATGCCATCTTTATCAAAATATATGTATCTTCCCAGATATACCACGCATCCTGCCACGGCTTTTTCATATACTGATATCCTTACCGTATCCTTGGATTCTATATCCACATCCATTGTTTCAATGAACGGAATGTCTGTAATATCTTTGTCACGATATTTTAAAGAAAGCAAAATAGAGTTATGGTCATATTTTCCATTCATCACCATATCTATAATTTCCGCATCGGTATAGTGTATGTTTCCATCCACATATACTGTAGTAATGGTATAATTATCCATAATATAGATGTATCCTGCAATAATCACAGCAAGAATCAAACAGCAAACCGCAGAAAGAACAGCAATTCTTTGCATTCTTCCAAAACGAATCTTCTGTTCCCTCTGCTCATTTTTTGCCGTATTATTTTTTATAAGCCTCATATACGAAGGTTTTTTCTCTGTTCTTCCCATACTTTCCACATTTTTATTGCTAATTAATTATTTTACATTCGACTCCAAGCGCTGCCAAATCCTGACATATATTTTCATAGCCTCTCTCAATATACTGTCTGTTCTTCACAATGCTCATACCTTCCGCCGCGCTGCCTGCCAGTACCAGTGCAGCCCCGCCCCGCAGCTCCTGCGCCGTTAGTGTTGTTCCATTAAGTTTCTCTCGCCCTTCCACGAAAAGCATATTTCCTTTGCAGGTAATCCCCGCGCCCATTTTCTTTAGCTCAGGTACAATGCGGAACCTGTTTTCAAAAATTGTCTCCTCTAAAATGCCGTTCCCCTCGGCAAGCGTCATTGCTACAAGAAATGCTGACTGTAAATCGGTAGGGAAACCCGGATAAGAATCGGTCTTAAGTTCCTGAAGCATATTTCTTCTATTCCTACACGCAATCTGTATTCCTTCCGTGCTCTCATGGATTTCAGCTCCCATACCCTCTGCAGCCTCTATGACGGCTGTCATCTGCGCGCACGGAGCTTCTTTTAAGAAAATTTCACCACCACAGCACAGACATGCTGCCAGATAAGTGCCGGCTACAATCCTGTCTGCCGGAACGCGATAGGATATTTCATGCAGCCTTTCAACGCCATGAATTATAATTCTGTCCGTGCCGGCTCCTTCAATCTTAGCACCCGCCTCTTTTAAGAAATCACATAGTGCATAAATTTCGGGCTCCATTGCCGCATTTTCAATAACGGTATTGCCCTTAGCCAGAACGGCTGCAAGTACGACATTTTCCGTCGCTCCTACGCTGACAAACGGAAATCTGATATAAGTTCCGTTTAATCCTTTGGTCTCCGCAACAAAACCGTCTTCTCTCTCTTCAATAACTACTCCCATCTTTCTAAGAGCCTGAAGATGCAGGTCAATAGGCCGCTGCCCTATCACACAGCCACCCGGATACTGCATACTGATACTTCCCGCTCTGACAAGCAAAGCTCCAAGCAGCATTATTGACGAGCGCATCACACCGACAGAATCAGACGGCATGTCGCACATGCTTAATAATCCGGCGTCAACCTTTATCGTATGTCCAATCCGCGTAATAACACAGCCTAAACTCTCCATCAGGCGGAGCATATGGCTCACATCGCTTATCATTGGGCAGTTTTCTATCTCACATATACCGTCTATTAACAGCGTTGCTGCAAGTATCGGCAACGCTGCATTCTTAGAACCCTGTATTCTCGTCTCGCCCTTCAGGCAGTTTCCACCATATATCTGAATTGCATTCATCGCAAAACCTCAAAGCAGATAAAAAATATGACCTACTTTATCTATATGGAAAAAACTGCAAAAATTATCTTGTACTTATAAATCTTTTAAGCGAATTCCCTTAGCTACACTTAAAACAAGACCAATCTCTATCAACAAAAATACGACCGACGTACCTCCGTAACTAATGAAAGGAAGTGAGATACCTGTATTCGGAATCGTATTGGTTACAACTGCTATGTTCAGGATTACCTGTATCGCAATATGTCCGAGCACCCCTACTACCAAAAGCGCACCAAAAAGGTCAGGCGCATTATTGGCAATAACCATGAATCTCCATATAAGCATGATAAACATCAGTATAACTGCGATTGCTCCAAACAATCCGAGTTCTTCACATATAATGGAGAAAATCATATCATTCTGCGGTTCAGGTAAGAATCCCAGCTTCTGCATACTCGCGCCAAGGCCTTTGCCAAGAATCCCTCCCGAACCAATCGCATAAAGCCCCTGTATCGTCTGGAAGCCTTTCCCACTGGCAAAAGCTTCAGGATCAAGCCATGCAAGAATACGCTCACCGCGGAACTCCAGACTCTCCGGATTGCTTTCCGCCATTTTCACAATAACAAATACAACAAGTACAGCTCCGGCAGCTGTAATTAATGCCAAAAAAATGAACCGCTTATAATCAGGACATGATACAAAAAGCATCAGCACCGCTATTCCCATAACAATAATTGCAGAACTTAAGTTTGAAGTAATTCTCCATAACATCAGGGCAATCGGTACAGGCACTGCCATAACCATAAGGAAGCCCTTTCTTTCACGAATACTCTTGCCCATTGAACATATCATACTCGCCAGAAAGAGAATCATACAAAGCTTAGCAACCTCCGCCGGTTGTAAAGAAATTCCAAATATACGAAGCCACCTTTTCGCACCATTCGCCTTAATTCCGAAAGGAATGATAAGGAGTATCAATACAACGGATACAATATATCCCAGAACCGCAAAGCGTTCCCAAAAGTGATACGGAATGTTAGACACGAAAAACATTGCAGCAACTCCAAGGATAGTCGCAAAAAGCTGTTTTTTGAAATACCATGCCGAATCACCATAGCTTAAATTTGCCATATAGGAGCTCGTGGAATAGAGCATTACCAGTCCAAATCCCAAAAGAAATATGACAATGAACAGCATACTGTAATCCATATAGCTCTCAGTATTCGATTTTCTGCGAGATAAAGTTCTTGCTCCTGCCTGCACGTCTGCCTCCATTCCGCTTACATGGCTTAATCTAACTCATTCACAAACTCTTTAAACATTCTGCCTCTTACTTCATAATTAGGGAACATCCCCCAGCTTGCGCATGCGGGAGAAAGCAATACCGCATCGCCTGACACAGCATTTTTTACACATATATCAAAAGCTTCCCTGAAGCTGTCAGCAAAAATGATATTCTCTATTCCATGCTTCCTTGCGCATTCTGCGATTTTCTCTCTTGTCTGTCCTATCAGAACGAAGCATTTTACTTTTCCGTCAAAAGCCTCTATCCACTCATCATACTCGCTCTGCTTATCATATCCTCCGCCAATTAATACGGTAGGCTTACTCATCGCCTTGATACCCTGAATAGCAGCATCCGGGTTGGTTCCTTTTGAATCGTTATAATAGTCCACACCGCCCTTGGTAGCCACATATTCTATTCTATGTTCTACTGCTTTGAATTTTTTTACAGTATCTATAATCTTATCCATCGGTACGTCCATAGACTCTGCAATGGCTATCGCCGCCATTACATTTTCCACATTGCACATACCTACAAGATTCATCTCATGGATATTCATGAGCTTATCGATATGGCCGTCATGCGCCTGATAAATATCTTCCCCATCCAGATACAGACCTTCTTCAAGCTTGTGAGATGAAGAAAAATAAATCACCCTTGCAGGACAACGCTCGCCAAAGCGCCTCGTATATTCATTGTCGTAATTAAGGACACATACATCAGACTTAGTCTGATTCAGCGTAATACTTTCCTTTACCGCCGCATAATTCTCCATTGTATGATGCCTGTTTAAGTGGTCCGGCGTAATATTTAAAATCGCGGATACCTCCGGATGGAAAGCTTCTATTGTCTCCAACTGGAAACTGCTGATTTCCGCTACAGTGACAGTATCAGCCTTAGAATCGGGCGCTGTCAACGTATATGGATTACCTATATTACCTACCACGCAGACGTCTTCATAATGAGCCCTCATAATTTCGCCCACTAAAGAAGTCGTCGTCGTCTTTCCGTTAGTGCCTGTAATTGCGATTACCTTTCCCTGTCCAAGTTCATATGCGAGCTCTATCTCACCCCATATTTTTACTCCCTGTTTACGAAAACTTTCCACGAATTCAGAGTCCACCGGAACTCCGGGACTAAGGACTAACAGTTGCGTCGATTTCTTTATTTCTTCCGGCAATCTGCCGATAATCACTTCCGCTTTACATGAATCAGAGAGTTTTGCAGCCACCTCTTCTTTCACAAGTTTCTCGTTCTCATCATACAAAACCGGTTCTGCGCCGGCTCTGCTTAAGCTTTCTACCGCGCCTATTCCACTAATTCCGGCTCCAACTACCAATACTTTTTTATTAAGTAAGTTCATATCAATCCCCATGATCCTTTCTCAACTTGCGAATTTGTGCCCTCAAGCACAAATTTGCGTGTGAAAAATTTATTTTTCACACTTTTTTCACACTTTATACCCCCATCAGCGCCACCAGACAAAGCAGCGCCGTCACGATTGAAAATACTGCGACTACTCTCGTCTCTGACCACCCGCATAATTCAAAATGATGATGAATAGGCGCCATTTTGAAAATACGTCGCCCGCCTGTAGCTTTAAAATATGATACCTGAAGGATATCGGAGAGTACCTCTATTACATAGATAAATCCGACGATTGCCAGAAAAACCGGCATCTGCATCATATAAGCTGCCGCCGCTACGAAACCGCCAAGTGCAAGCGAACCTGTATCACCCATAAAAACGCTTGCAGGGTATACATTGAACAGCAAAAAACCGAGAAGCGCACCCACTACCGCACAGGTAACCGGCTCAATACCGCTGTGCATTCCTATGGCCACTACCGTAAAAAATGTAGCAACCAGTACAGTCACGGAACTCGCCAGTCCATCCAGACCATCCGTCAGATTAACCCCATTCACCGTACCGATAACGATAAAAAACAAAATCGGTATGTTTAATACTCCAAAATCCAGATAAACCTCCGGCATGAACGGAATCTTCATAGAAAGCGAAACATCAGTATAATGGGTTATATAATATGCAAATATACCCGTAACAACAATCTGCAGCGCCATTTTCTGCCATGCACGAAGCCCCATTGAGCGCTTCAGTACTACTTTGATATAATCATCCAAAAATCCGATGAGTCCAAAGCCAAGTGTCACAAAAATTATCGGAATTATCTTCGGATAGTCCTTTACATACAGTATGGAGGTCAATACAACGCTTATCAGAATCAGTATACCGCCCATTGTAGGCGTTCCGTTTTTCTTAAGATGCCCCTTAGGTCCCTCATCCCTTACCGTCTGACCGACTTTCAATCTGCGCAGAAACGGGATCACTACCGGTCCCAAGATAACGCTGATTGCAAAAGATATAAGCACTGACATCAAAATAGTTGCATTCATTCCTCTATACAGTCTCCTCAAAGAAATTTTAAATAAATTCTAAACTGAGTATTTAATTTGTAATACTCTTCATATTATTATAGTCCTTATTTTCCAAATAAGGAAGGATATTTTCAAAAAGCTGTTTAACTACAGGCGCCGCAATCTGACCTCCATAATATACCCCCTGAGGATTATTTATAAGACAGATGGCAAGTATCGTAGGATTATCCGCGGGTGCAAAACCTAAAAAAGAAGCTATATATTTACCGCTTCCCCTTGGCAGCGTCTCGCTGGTGGCAGTCTTGCCGCCAATCCTGTATCCTTCTATATATGCTTTTTGACCGCCGCCGTTCTCCACTACCTGTTCCAAAAGATAACGCATAGTTTCCGAGGTTTCCTGCGATACTATATTATCTTTCGTTTGATAGGCAAACAGGCTGCCTTCCGTACCGTCCGGATTTGCAACCCTGACTCCAAGATGCGGAGTAACCCGTCTTCCTCCATTGACAAAAGATGATACCGTGACCGCCAGCTGCATCGGTGTAATCTGAAATGACTGTCCAAAGGAAATCGTAGCCAGTTCCACCTGCCCGATATTCTCTTTTTTATGCATGATGGTTCCCGCTTCTCCCGGCAGGTCTATTCCGGTTCTGTCAAGCAGACCGAACTGTCTAAAATATTTAAAATAATTGTCAACCCCAAGCCTCAAACCCACCGTTACAAATACCGGATTACAGGAATTCATTATCCCCTGTACGAAATTCTCCGCTCCGTGTCCGGCTATTTTATGACATCTTATCCTCCTGTCTCCTACCATTACATATCCCGGACAGCTAAATGAGTCCTCCAGCTTAACAACACCTTCTTCCAGCGCCGCAGCAGCTGTCACTGTTTTAAAAATTGAACCCGGCTCATAAGTATCATTTATACAGCCGTTACGCCACATATTGTTTAACAGATCCTGCTTTTCTTTTTCACTCAAAGCCGTCTGTTCTGTAGTTTCAGGTAGCGTATACGGATTGTTTAAGTCAAATTCCGGCACGTTAACCATTGCCAGAATTTCTCCGTTCTGCGGATTCATAACAATCATGGATACACTGTCCGCCTGCTTCGTCTCCATAGCCTGCATAGCAAGCTGTGTGGCATAGCTTTGAATATTCATATCCAGACTGATATACAGGTCCCTGCCGTTTACAGGCTCTATTCGTTCCTCGCCCGCTTCCGTCACTTCCACGCCTTTGGCATCCGTCACTGTCAGGATTGTTCCCGCTTCTCCCTTAAGATATTCCTCATATATGACTTCCAGCCCTATTATCCCCTGATTATCGCCGCCTGTAAACCCGAGCACTTTAGATGCGAGCGAGCCATAAGGATAATATCTTTTATAATCTTCATCCACTTTTACCCCTGCCAGCTCGTAAGAACGAATAATGTCTCCGACAGACTTATCCACATTACTCTTGATTTTTTCAATGGAGGAATACTTTTCAACACGCTTGCGCACATATTCTTCAGACAACCCCAGTTCTTTAGACAAAACCTCTATAACACGCTCTTTATCCTCAATCTGGTTATGAATGACAGATATGGTGCATACTGTCTTGTTATCCGCCAGAATCTCCCCATTGGCGTCAATGATTCTGCCCCTTGCCGCTTTAATGCTCCGCTCTCTCTCATGCAGCTCCTTAGCTTTTTGTATGTAATACTCTGATTGAAATACCATCAAATATACTAATCTGGCAATCAGCCCTATAAACATAGCCAGGCAGATAAACATTACGCTAACTGTTTTATTCCTGTGAAATGTTTTATGTGAATAATTCTTTTCTTTCATCGCGTAAGAAAACCTCATATAAGGTATTAATATAATTTATTACCGTTTCCTTAAGGTTATTCTTACGATATTCTATATCTTATATTCTATATTCCAAATCCGTCGTCTTCCGAGTCGTCGCCCTGCGGCGGTTCTCCCAATCCCTTAAGCGGCGTGGTGCCTTCAGGCACATCATACAGATTATCAAGATTCAATACCGCGCCTGTCTCAGGGTCTACCAGATATCCTGTATCAGGGTCTTTGGCATATCCGGTCTCAGGGTCAATCGGAAAATTCCTCCAAACATCCGGCTCTTCGCTGTGTTCAGGTTCTCCTTCGCCTTCTGCGCCTTCTCCCGGCTCACCTTCTTCACTGCCTTCTCCTTCCCCATGTTCACCTTCTCCAGTAACCTGCGGTATGGTAAGCTGCTGTCTTAACTCTTCCAATTCTTCCCTCTCTTTATCCGTCAACTCCTCTGTCATAAAAATATTCAGATACGGCAGCACCTCAGTCAATATATTGCGGACTATTCTGGTCGCATACTTAGCATCATCCTGCGCAAATACATTCGGTCTGTCTACAACAACATAAATCGCATACTGAGGGTCATCCGCCGGAGCATAACCCATGAAAGACACGACAAATTCTCCGTTTCCACGCGGCAGTGTCTGCGCCGTACCGGTCTTACCGCCAATCATGTAGCCCGCAGGTCTTGCCGATTTACCGGTTCCGTTTTCGCCTGCTACTACCAGATTACAGAATTCAACTATTCTATCGCTTGTAGACTGGGATATGGTCTGTTTCAAAATTCTGGGCTCTATATTCCGCACGGTCGCACCTTCCGGAGTAGTAATCCTGCTCACAACATGGGGCTCATAATAGTAACCGCCGTTAATCAGAGAGCAGAATCCCGTAATCATCTGAATCATCGAAGCGTTAAAACCCTGTCCGAAAGAATTAGTCGCAAGCTCAGTCTGGCGCATATTATTCTTATAGTAAATAACATTAGCAGTTCTCGATTCTCCTGCCAGGTCAATATTGGTCTTTAATCCAAAACCAAACAAATGTTGGTAATCAACAAATCTATCCTTTCCCATGGCAAAAGCCACATTCATGAGCACGACGTTGCAGGAACGCTCAATTCCCTCCGCAACAGTCAGATAATGATCTCCGTATCTGTTATGGCAGTGTATCGGATAATCTCCCACTATAAGTTTGCCTTCACAGTTATAGGATTCATTTCCGGTAATCGCCCCGCATTCTATAGCCGCCGCTACGGTGAATGGCTTGGCAACAGAGCCCGGCTCATATGTATCCACAATACAGAAATTCTTCCACAGGGCAGCCAATTGTCTGTACAGCGCATCGTCATCCATAGCATCAATAAGCTCCTGTGTAAGATATTCCCCGGTTTTTTTATTTTTCTCATCAAGTTCGGGCATACCTATCAGGTTGTCGGTATTCCTCACATCGTTTAGGTCATAGACCGGATAGCTTGCCATCGCAAGTATATTTCCCGTATGTACCTCCATAAAGATGCATCCGACATTTTCAGCTCCGGCACCCGTTCTGTAATTATCTCTGTATTGTTCGTCGAATTCTCTTAAATATTTTTCTACAATACTCTGTATATTAGCATCAATCGTAGTCTGTATATTGTACCCGTCAACAGCAGGAATAGTTGTCCTCTCCACATTCGAATCAACATTCATATACCCATACTCACGACCGTTTGAACCGCATAGGATATCGTTATAATATTCTTCAAGTCCATACTGTCCCACATTGTCGCTTGTGGTAAATCCGATTACATCACAGGCGAGGGAACCGTTCGGATATTCTCTCTTATATTCATCTTCAAACCATATTCCTGTTATATTTTTGCCGATTTCTTCATCCTTCTGCAGTTCCTTGAATTCTTCAACTTTATCATAGCCGATACGCCTTGCCAGCACACGGTAAGCTGAATTGGGGTGTGTCGCAATATAATCCCTGACCTCACTTATATCAATGCCGAAAACAGAGCGCAGCGCATTCAGCGTAGGTTCAAGATTTGCCTCGTCATCCATAAGCACTTTCGTGTCCAGAATAACATTGTATACCTTATTGCTGATTGCCAGTATCGTGCCGTTTGCATCCAGTATTTCTCCACGCTTAAAAGGTATTGTCATCGAGTCATACCTCTGCTGTGACAATACCTGTCTTTTATAAGTCTCTCCATTATCCCTGTTAATCAGAAACAGTCTTGCGCTCAAGCCTGCAAAAGCCAGCAGTACTATTAAAAAAAGTACCAAAAGTTTCTTTTGCATTTTGCTTGTAAATCTGTTCACACGTTCCTGTTTCATATTCTGCTCCTGTAAGGCTGCTCTGTCGCCTTATGTCAATCCGGAATCAAGGACAACTGCTTCACATAATCGTTATTCTCACTTGTAAATGAGACAATCTGCCCCTCTTCCGCATATCTCATTCCAAGTTCCTGAACGGCAATTCTTCTGACTTCTTCCAAATCTATACTACTTGTTATTCTATTATATTCTTCGTCATTTGCAAGTCTTAAATCATTTAATTCTCTCTCCAGCGCTGAAATATGATCTATTCTGTTTGTAATATCCGACTGCAGTCTGATATAACTAACCAGAATAAAGCCTGTCGCAATTAAAGCAAGACTTAAGAACATGACATAACCGGGACTCATATGTTCCGCTTTTTCCCTGTTTTTCCTTGCCGTATTGCTTAATTTCTTTTTAGGCTTTCTCTCTATCTCTTTTGTCACATCAAGTCTTCTGACTGCGTTGCCCTGAATATATTCACTGTTATACGCACGTCTTCTTCCCTGTGCATGTCTGCTGCCCTGTGCAGTTCTGCTGTTTTGTGCCGTTCTGCTTCCTTGTGCCCTTGTGCCGGCTGCTCTCCTAACTTCCGCCATATTGATTATTCCTCTCACTTTTATGCATTACTGTTTCGCTCAAAAACTCTTAGTTTAGCGCTTTTAGCTCTCTTATTTTTCTTAATTTCTTCTTCGGTAGGTAAAATCGGTTTTCTATAAACCGCTTTTCCCTTTGACTCCCTGCCACATACACAAACCGGGAATTCAGGCGGACAGGTGCAGGGATTTTCATTTTTCCTATAAGCCGATTTTACAATTCTGTCCTCTAATGAATGAAATGTAATGATACAAAGCCGCCCTCCGGGATTCAACATATCAATAAATTCATCCAGAGAATTTTTTAACACTTCAAGTTCATGATTGCATTCAATGCGTATTGCCTGAAATGTTCTTTTGGAGGGATGTCCACCCGCCGCCCTCATCTTGGCAGGTATTGCCGCTTTTATGATTTCATTCAATTCTTCCGTAGTCTCTATGGGCTTGTCCAATCTAGCTGCTGTAATGTGCTTGGCAATATTCTTAGCGAACTGTTCCTCTCCATAATCTCTTATGATACGGTAAAGTTCCATTTCCGGGTATGTATTGACTATATCCCTGGCACTTAAAGTCTGTCTCGTATCCATACGCATGTCCAATGCAGCGTCATATTTATACGAAAAGCCTCTGTCCGCATTATCCAATTGATAAGATGAAACTCCCAAATCCAGAATAATGCCATCCACCTTGCTTATACCAATGCTTTTCAGCACACTTCCCATATTGCAATAATTATCCCTAATAATAGTAACCTTATCATTAAACTGCTCCAGTCTCTTTCCTGCTGCAAAAATAGCTTCTCCATCCTGGTCTATTCCAATCAGTCTTCCGTGTCCCGTAAGTTTAGAGGCGGTCATGTAAGAATGTCCGCCTCCTCCAAGCGTTCCATCTACGTATATTCCATCAGGCTTTACCTGTAGATTCTCTATGGTTTCTTCTAAAAGAACCGATGTATGATTAAACTCCATCCTATTTCCTGTGCCCTTTTTATATTTGACTGCCATGAACTAAATTCCCAGTCCAAGCTCAGCCATATGTTCTGCTATTTCGTCCATATCATCATAAGCAGCTGTTTCTTCAAAACGTTCTTTACTCCAGATTTCGATTCTGCTTGCAACTCCGATCAGGACAACATCTTTATTCAATTCAGCAAACTCTCTTAAGACATTGGGTATAAGGATACGTCCCTGTTTATCTACCTCAGCTTCTGTTGCTCCTGCCAGGAAAAAACGTACAAACTTTCTGGCATCCTTATTGGTAAGTGGCAAGGATTTCAGTTTTTCTTCAAATACATTCCACTCTGCATTGTCATACACAAATAGACAGCCATCCAGTCCTTTTGTTACCACAAATACGTCTCCTAACGATTCTCGGAATTTAGACGGGATAATCAGCCTGCCTTTTGCATCAATTGTGTGATTGTACTCTCCCATAAACATAATCAATCACCTGCCGTCAAGTGCCTGCCACGGTCCGTGTATGAAATTCACCACTTTTAACCACTTCATTCCACTTTCCACCACTTGTCTACCATTTTATATTAAAATATAGTATATTGCAAGGGAAAACAAGAGAATTTTTAATTTTTTATTAAGAAATTTTAAATATGCACCACAAGCCGCAAAATAAAAAAGCAGTTTCATCCGTCAGGACAAAACCGCTTTCATTTCACTCTGTTACATTAATGTCGTGAATTACAGACCAATATTCTATTTTTCTGCGAAGTAAGCAACCGCAATTGCTCCGGGTCCAATATGAGTACCAATCGTACTGCCGATACAGTATGAAGGCACTTCATCAATCTGCTCTTTCCACAGATGTGCGCTGTCTTGCAAGTATTTCTGCAGCAAGCTGTCATCCAGACCGGAATATGCCGCCACATGAGGCATGTTAAAGTCAATACCGCCGGACTTATCTATCATCTGAGTCAGAAGATTACTGCCTTTCTTGGAGCCCATTGCCTTTCCAACCAGCTTTACTTCACCGTCAATAACCGAGATAACAGGCTTAATATGCAGAATTTCACCGGATATTGCTACGGCAGATGATATTCTGCCTCCCTTTTGAAGATATTCAAGTGTTCCCAGCAGAGCCATAAGTTTAATACGCTGTCTGCCTTCTTCCAGACGCTCCGCCATCTCTTTGGCAGCAACGCCTTCTTTCATCAGGCGAATCGCATACTGTATCAAGATTCGCTCACCTATACATGCATTAAGGC
>CAMWWS010000029.1 GCA_947178085.1 uncultured Lachnospiraceae bacterium
AAAGATAAGGAGGTATTTGCAACATGGCTCAATCTGGCAAAGGCAAATTAAATTACAGATGTCCCTCCTGTTTTATGAGAGATTTGGATATCGATATGTTCTATGATAAGGATAAAAAGGAATTTCACTGCATCCGCTGCCAATATGTAGGAACGGAAGAAGATGTTCTGGAAAAAAATGAACTGGTAAGATTCCGTTACAGGGATGCGATGAAGAGATTTACCAAATTTGATTTTGACTAACAAGGTCAACAAAAGCGTTTTATGACAATACACTGATTAGCAGGCTTAGATAGGAGTATGGCAACGATGAGA
The DNA here is from genome assembly GCA_947178085.1 of uncultured Lachnospiraceae bacterium. The sequence continues at coordinate 315 of CAMWWS010000029.1, forward strand.
TTTTTAAAAGGCATGGACATTTCCACGCTAAAGGAAGTAGAAGAATCAGGCGGTAAGTTTTATGACCACGGTGTGGAAAAGGATGTTATGGACATTTTTAAAAGCTATGATGTGAATGCCGTACGTCTCCGCCTGTGGAATGACCCCTATACGGAAGACGGTAAGCCTTATGGCGCGGGTACAAACGATTTACCTAATACAATCTTACTTGCAAAGAGAGCCTTGGAAAAAGGAATGGATGTGCTTCTCGATTATCATTACAGTGATTTCTGGGCAGACCCCGGTAAGCAGAGAATTCCTAAGGCTTGGAGGGGCATGAATCTTGAGCAGCTAGAGGAGGCTGTATATGCATACACAAAGGAAACGCTGGAAACCATGAAAAAGGCGGATGCGTTTCCGACGCTGGTGCAGGTGGGAAACGAAGTGACCAACGGTTTGCTCTGGCCTTATGGTAAAGTTCCGGATTATGACGGATTGACCCGTTTGATTAATGCAGGTATACGTGGCGTGCGTGCGGTAGATACTGAGATTCCGATTATGATTCATCTTGATAATGGGGGGAATAATGCACTCTACCGTGACTGGTTCGACCATTTTCTGGAAAAAGGCGAAGACTTTCAGATTATCGGGTTGTCTTATTATCCTTTCTGGCATGGAACACTGGATGATTTGAGTAATAACATGAATGATCTGGCGCATCGCTACGGTAAAGAACTTATGCTGGCGGAATTATCCATGGGATTTACGATGGAGGATTATGCATCCTATGAGAAGTTAGAACCTCATGAACGCAAAGGAATGGCTACAAAACCGGAACTTGTTGAAAAAATTCAGTATCCGATGACAAAAGAAGGGCAGAAAGCATTTTTGGAAGACATATTTAGCAGGTTAAAGAATGTACCGGATGGTAAAGCGGGCGGCTTCTTCTATTGGGAGGCCGCATGGATTCCGGTGCCGGGCTGCGGCTGGGCATCCGATGATGCCATAACATATATGGAAGAAAAGGGACCCGGCGGAAACGAATGGGCTAATCAGGCATTGTTTGATTATGATGGCAATGCACTGCCTGCACTTGAGGCAGTCAGGGATTTTACCGTTTGACCGATGCAGTCGATTCTCTTATGATTAGCTGCGGACGCAGCAGGTTTTTGCTGACAGAAACATGATTAATCAGGGAATTTAAGGTATAGAAACCGCATTTTCCGAGTTCCAGTCTTTCCTGCCTGATTGTAGTCAGGGGAGGATTAAGATTGGCTGAAATCGGAATATCATCAAATCCGATGACACTGATGTCTTCCGGAATTTTAATACCGTGTTTCCGGCAATCTTCAAAGACGCCTGAAGCAAGAAGGTCATTACCGCATATAATCGCGGTAGCGCCGAGAGCAAGTAAGCCGGCAACATGATATTTGGCAGCATCTGCCGAGAAATATGCATAGGGCATCCAATTTTCATCAAACGCAAGATTATGCGCTGACATGCTTTCTATATAAGCCTGTCGGCGCTGTTCTGTTATCATGGAGTGGGCGGAACCGTTGAGCAGTGCAATTTTACTGTGCCCAAGGCTGATCAGATGCTCGATGGCGCTGTCAATGCCTTCAAAGCTGTCTGTGCCGACATAACCGACATTGGGATTCTTTCTTATATAATTATCAAAGAGAACCGTAGGTACGGTTGTGGTATTGAACTGCTCCATCCAGTTATCCTGTAGTGCGAAGCCTAACATGAAAGCACCCACATATCCGTTTTTAAGCATAAAAGTATCATATTTTTCATCTGACTGAAGAGTCGTGGTCGCAGGTATGACTGTAACATCAAAGCGCTCTCTGTAAGCAAGCTGCTTAAATCCCAGAATGATATCGTATCCAAATTGTTCAGGAGTTTCATAATCCATATTTTCGATGAAAACACAAAGCCGGCGGTTGTCTTTTGCCCGCATCTGTTTGGGTGTATATCCCATTTCAACGGCAGTATCCAGTACGCTTTGACGCAGCTGCTCACTAATATCACTTGCTCCGTTCAAACCTTTAGATACTGTACCGACTGAAATTCCCAATCTGTTTGCAATATCTTTGATGGTAGCCATTATTCTCGTCCCTTTTTCTTGAAATTTCTTATTACTTACATAGTTATATAGGAAAATTGATTAATTTTCAAGGAAGTGTATACATAATTGGTAAAAATATACAAAAAATAATAACTAAAATTGTTTAAAGCGCAGAAGAAAGTTTCATTATATAAAGGATAGTTGACAAATTGAATAAAAAAATGTAACATTTATTATATCTACGAAAGTTTACGAAAAAAACGCGCGAATGTTTTATGCTTGATATTTTCCAATATTTAGGGTAAAATTCAATTAAAATCAGATTTGATATAAGATGTGGTAACACATTTTATATAGATAACAAATCCAGAAAAGGAGAGGAAAATTTATGAAGAAGAAATTATTGGCAACATTACTTGCAGCTTCAATGGTTGCTGCATGTCTTGTTGGATGTGGAAACAACTCCGGAAACACATCGAGTGGTGACACAGGTTCTACAACTAATTCAGGTGACACAGGCGCTAGTACCAGCAATGCAGGCGACACAGGCTCTACGGACAACGGTGGCACAGATGCTCCTGTAGAGTATGGCTCAGGTGAAATTAAAATCTGGGTATCCGAAGCTTTGGTAAACTTCACAAAAGAGAAGGCAGATTCATTTATTGCATCAAATCCTGATATGTCAGGCTATACAGTTTCTGTTGAGCCGGTAGGTGAAGGTGATGCAGCAGGTAACATGATTACAGACGTAGAAGGCGGAGCTGATATTTACGCTTTTGCACAGGATCAGATTACACGTCTGGTTTCAGCAGGTGCGTTATGTCCCATTAATGGAGCTAATGCAGAATTTGTTTCTACACAGAACGATGCAGGTGCAGCAAGTGCAGCAGTAGTAGGTGGTACAACTTTTGCATATCCTATGACATCTGATAACGGTTATTTCCTTTATTATGACAAAAGCGTTGTAACAGATCCTACATCTTTGGAGAAGATTATTGCAGATTGTGAAGCAGCAGGCAAGAACTTCTATATGGAAATTAACTCAGGTTGGTATCAGCCGGCATTCTTCTTTGGTACAGGATGTACACTGACATATGATACTGACGATGCAGGTAATTTTACAGCTTGCAATATTGACTATGTATCCGATGCAGGTCTGGTAGCATTGAAAGAGATTATTGAGCTTAAATCATCTTCTTCATTCCAGAACGGTTCTTCTATGAGCACTGCAGTAAACGTTGGTGCAATCGTAGACGGAACATGGGATTCTGAAGCAGTAAAGGGAGCATTAGGTGACAATTACGCATGTGCTAAACTTCCTTCTTTTGAAGGTTCTGACGGTAAAACTTATCAGTTAAGCGGATTCGGCGGATTCAAACTGTTAGGCATTAAGCCTCAGGAAGATGCCGGCAAACTGGCAGTATGCCATGCACTTGCACAGTATCTGACAGGTACAGACGTTCAGCTTGCACGTTATCAGGCTGAAGGATTCGGTCCTTCCAATGTAACAGCTCAGCAGGATTCAGCAGTTCAGGCAGACGAGGCTCTGTCCGCACTGGCAGCTCAGCTTGCATATACGATTCCTCAGGGAAATTATCCCGGCGATTACTGGACATTGGCAACAGCTCTTGGCGATGATATTATTACAGGTACGTTAAGCACATCTACAAGTGATGATGATTTGAAGGCAGCTCTTCAGGCATTCCAGGATACTTGCATTTCCTATGCACAGTAATTAATGATTTTATTGACCGAGCGGAGATTTTTATCTCTGCCCGGTCTCTTATTAGTAAATACAAAATCGGGAGGGATTAATATATGGGAAAAGATACGAATTCCGGTAGCGTAGCAAAAAAAAGTAAAGGAAATTCGATCGGAAAGTTTTTCAGCGGGGTTGGCATCGATTTAAAAGAGCTCGGTCTTACATTTACAGAGGGAGATTGGAAGACGAAAGTCTCCTTTTTGATAATGGGTTTTGGTCCCATTATGCGTAAGCAGTTTTTAAGAGGTTTTGCATATTTAGCATTAGAGGTATTATTTATTCTGTACATGGTTGGTTTTGGGTGGAATTATCTGAAAGATATCGGTACGCTCGGAACTGTTGCCAGAGTTATGAATGATAACGGAACATACAGCTATAATGATAACAGCTTTCTTATATTGTTGTATAGTATTCTGTCAATCATGATTATTTTCCTGTTCATTCTGGTGTGGAGAATGAATATAAGAGAGAATCGTAATGAAGAAAAACTGATTGCTGAAGGCAAGCCCCTTGCAACGGTGAAACAGGATCTTCACTCTCTTCTGGATTCCAATTTTGACAAGACATTGTTGTTACTGCCTGTTTTAGGCGTATTTGTTTTTACAGTGCTGCCGATTATATTCATGATTTGTGTTGCATTTACAAATTATGATGCAAATCATCAGCCGCCTACCAATCTGTTTTCATGGGTTGGTTTGGAAAACTTTAAGAATTTGTTCTCGTTCGGCACGACGGGACTTGGCGGTACATTCTTTACAGTGCTGACGTGGACATTGGTTTGGGCGTTTTTTGCAACATTCCTGACATATTTCCTGGGTATGGCTGTTGCAATTATGATAAATAAAAAAGGTATCAAATTTAAGAAATTATGGAGAACCATTCTGGTTATGACCATTGCGGTTCCTCAGTTTGTTTCTCTGCTGTATATTTATAAAATGTTTGCAAACGACGGTTTGATTAACACATACCTTATTAAGTGGGGATTGATCAGTGCTTATATACCGTTCTGGTCAAATCCGACGGTAGCAAAGATTTTGATTATCGTAATCAACCTGTGGATTGGTATTCCCTACACAATGTTGATTACAACCGGACTCTTGATGAATATTCCGGAAGATTTGTATGAAAGTGCAAGAATTGACGGAGCAAATGCTTTTCAGATGTTCCGCAGCATTACACTTCCCTATATGCTGTTTGTAACAGGACCGTTCCTGCTTACGCAGTTTACCGGAAATCTGAATAACTTTAACGTAATTTATCTGTTGACACGAGGCGGTCCGCAGTCTATGGCTCTTTCCAACAAAGCAGGATATACGGATCTGTTGGTTACCTGGCTGTATAAGATGACAGTTGATGATACGAATTACCGCCTTGCTGCTGTTATAGGTATTATGGTATTCGTCGTTACGGCAGTGATTTCACTGGTTGTATACAGTTTCCTGCCGTCAGTAAAAGATGAGGAGGGATTCCAATAATGAGCGGTTCTATGAAAACAAAAAGAGCAATAAGTAATGCGATTACGTATGTTGTATTGGTCATTATCAGTATTATTTGGTTATTCCCATTCGTGTGTCTGATTTTACAGAGTTTACGTTCATATAATGAGGGCGGCGGCGGAATGGTGGATTATCTGCTTCCTAAGCAGTTTTCACTGGATTCATACACGTTTTTGTTCAGTTCAGAGTCCCAGTTTGTTCGCTGGTACGGCAATACATTGACAATCGCAATATTTGTAGCAGTACTCCAGACTATTGTAGTATTATGTGTAAGCTATGCGTTGTCTCGTATGCGTTTTAAAGGACGTACACTTTTGATGAGATTTTGGCTTATTCTGGGTATGTTCCCCGGATTCCTTACCATGATTTGTCTCTACTTCCTGTTAAAACAGTTCGGACTGACACAGGCAGGAGCTATTCCGGGATTGATTCTGATTTCGGTAGCAAGTTCAGGTATGGGATACTACGTTACCAAGGGATACTTCGATACAATTCCTAAAGCACTTGACGAAGCAGCAAGAATCGACGGTGCTTCCAGAGCAAGGGTATTCTTTACAATGATTATTCCGATGTCGAAACCGATCATCATCTATGCTGCATTGGTTGCATTCATGGCACCTTGGTGTGACTATGTATTTGCTTCATATGTCGCGTTTGGACATTCAGACAGCTACAACGTAGCAGTTGCATTAAACCGCTGGATATGGACTAATGACTATCAGGGTTACTTCACAAGGTTCTGTGCGGGCGGTATTCTTGTAGCTATACCTGTTACAATTCTCTTCATGTGCCTGCAGAAATACTATGTTGAAGGTGTTACAGGCGGCGCTGTTAAGGGTTAATGGATGTGAATATACAATAAAAGTATACAAAACGGTGGTCGTAAGGGGCTGCCGTTTTTGTATCTTATCAAAGCTAATAGAAAGGTGCGGTTTTATTATGAAAAAGAAACGTTTAATAAGTATGTTATGTGCGCTTATGCTTAGTGTTTCCATGCTCTACGGCTGCGGTCAGGGGAGTGCCGGTTCGGGAGGAAACGTAGATTCTTCTGGCACTGAGCAAGTTGAAGTTGTGGATTCTCCGGATGCTGCTTCCGGGGAAGGTGAAGCAGCATCCGGTGTAGATGGAAATGTGGATTCCTCCGCCGATACCGTCTATGTGTACGACTATGAACAGGAACTCAACATTATTGATGATAATTACAGAAACTATTATGAAATCTTCGTTTATTCTTTTTATGATTCGGACGGTGATGGAATAGGCGATTTAAAAGGTGTTACACAGAAGCTTGATTATATCGCAGATATGGGATTTAACGGTATCTGGCTTATGCCGATAATGCCATCACCTACATATCATAAGTATGATGTGACTGATTATTATAATATTGATGAAGCGTATGGAACGCTAGATGATTTCAAGGAGCTGGTTGATGAATGCCATGCACGCGGAATACGCCTGATTATTGACCTTGTCATGAATCATTCTTCGAGTCAGCATATGTGGTTTAAAGAAGCTGTTACTTATTTAAACGGACTTGGGGAAAATGAGGAGCCTGATCCATCAGTCTGTCCTTATGTGGATTACTACCATTTTTCAAAAGAACAGGTAAACGGCGACTGGTATAAAGTAAACGGGGCTTCATGGTACTATGAAGGCGTATTCTGGTCGGAAATGCCTGATTTGAATTTTTCAAGCGAAGCGCTGAAAAGCGAATTTGAAGATATAGCGAAATTCTGGATAGACCTTGGAGTAGACGGCTTCAGGATGGATGCGGCGATGCACTTCGAGGAAAGCGATATCAGCTTTAATACGGAAACTTTGAACTGGCTTTTTACATATTGTAAGAGCCTTAATCCGGATTTTTATATGGTGTCCGAGGTCTGGGCGAGCGAGTCGGCGATTGCTTCATATTATGCCAGCATGACTCCCAGTATGTTTAATTTTGATGCAGGAGATGCGGAAGGTAAGATCATAAAAACCGCCAAAGGATCTGCGAAAGCTGCGTCTTTTGTTCAGGCAATGTTAAAATATCAGGAGGATTTTACCGCTTCAAATCCTGACTATATCGATGCGCCTTTTATTACAAATCATGACATGGGACGTGTGGCAAATGCACTGCAGAGCGATGAGGATGACTTAAAACTGGCGTGTGGCTTGCTGATGACCATGAACGGAAGCCCGTTCGTATATTACGGTGAGGAAATCGGTATGAAGAGCAAGGGGACTAAGGACGAGAATAAGCGTCTGCCGATGGTATGGTCTGATACGGATACTACAGGAATAACCAACGGTCCAAAGGACGCAGACTCAGGCATTACGATGTCATTTCCCGGAGCAGAACAGCAGATTGCAGACAGCACTTCGCTTCTTAACTACTATAAACGTGCTCTCAGGCTGCGCAATGAAAACCCCGAAATAGCCAGAGGAAAAATTGAAATAATAGATTCCCTGACAGACGGTAATCTGGCATTCATCACCAAGACATGGGAGGGCAGCGTAATAGGAATTGCTTATAATAACTCCGACGAGGAGATGACCCTTTCCCTGACAGGTTCAGGCTATGAAAGCATGGCTATTCGAGGATATTTAACTCTGCATGGAGAAGTAATTACATTAGATAATGGAACTTTGACGCTTCCGGCAGACTCGATATGTATTTTAAAGTAAAATCAAAGATAGATAATGCGATGGACACAGGCTGCAATTACAGGTTAAAAATATGATTGAAAAAAATCTTCTTTTAGTGTAAAGTATTATTAGTATTTTTATAATATATATTAATATTGCAAAAGTATGAAACGAAGGAAGGTTGAGTATGAAAGAGAGTACAAAGAAAACAGGGGGTTGGCGCAGTAATAAGTGGATTCGTGCGGCAGTTCCCGCATTACTGCTTCACTGCAGTATCGGTACGGTATACTGCTGGTCGATTTTCAGTCAGGAAATAGCAGATTATATCGGCTTTTCAAAGGGCGCAACGGAATGGGCATTCAGCTTTGCAATCTTTTTCCTTGGAATGTCTGCGGCATTTCTCGGAAATGTAGTTGAGAAGGATATTCATAAGTCTTCTTTGATTGCGGCTATCTGCTTCGCAGTCGGAATGGCGGGTACCGGATACTTTATTTATTACGGTGGCGCTCATAAAGGAAGCACGCTGGCACTTATCGGAATCTACATATGCTATGGATTTATTATGGGTATCGGACTTGGAACAGGTTATCTGTCTCCGGTCAAAACACTTATGCTTTGGTTTAAAGACAGAAAAGGTCTTGCTACAGGCTTAGCGGTTGCAGGTTTCGGTGCGGCTAAAGCTATTGCGAGCCCGATTATGCAGGCGATGCTTGAAAATCTCGGCGATGGCGGAATCTATAAGATGTTCCTGATTCTGGCGGTAGTTTATTTCGTCATGATGTTCGTAGGTCATCTGCTTCTTAAGAAACCTGATGACTGGCATGAACCGCAGTCTAAGGAAGAGCGTCAGAGCATTATGTCAGTTATCAAGACCAGACCGATTACCAACTATATCGGAATCTGGCTGATGTTTTATATTAATATAACATGTGGTCTTGCCCTGATTTCACAAGAGAAGATGATTGTAAAATGTATCGGTCTGGCAGGAGCAGTCGGAATTATTTCTACGGTATCAGCTGTTTTTAATGCCGGAGGACGTCTCGGATTCTCTGCGTGGGCGGATACCATGAAGGACAGAAATACGATTTATAAGCTTATATTTATACTTTCCATTGCATTTACGGGAATTGCGATTCTGACAAGCGGAATCAAGAACGGAGAGGGCAATATACTTTTAACAGTTCTGGTTCTGTGCCTCATTTTCGTAGTAAATGCAGGATACGGCGGAGGCTTCTCCAATGTTCCGACACTATTGTCTGACCATTACGGAATGGGCAGTATCAGCGCAATACACGGTATTACCCTTTCAGCATGGGCATTTGCCGGACTTACCGGTAACCAGATGGCATCATTTATCGTAAATCGTTTCGGAACGCCTGTGGAAATAGAGCATGCGCTTTCAGATGGCGGCGTGGAGATGATTACAGTCAATCCGACAGGATATCAGACCGTACTGTACGCAACGGTAGTGCTTTATATCATTGCTTTGGTAATCAGTCTGGTACTTGTAAAGCCTGCTGATAAGGATAAGGCGTAAATTATATGTGATTAAGGTATTGTATTGAAGGTGTACAACAAATAAAAGGAAGAGGGCTCATTGCTTGGAAATAAGCAGAGACGCCCTCTTCCTTTTATTTGTTGTACACCTGTAAACTAGATACAAATTCACTTGTAAGAATATTCCATTGAAATTCTATTTCAATAAGAACGCCCTTTGCTCCTCAATTTCTGCCGGTACTTCCACTCCTGAATTCTTCATCTTCTGCGTAAGATTATCCATATGGTGAAGCTTCTGTGAAAGTTTGATATCATAACGGTCCATCATGTCCTTATACAACGGGTTTGCTTTTAGCTTGTTCCGTATTTCTTTTGAAAACGGACAATGAGTAAACAGAATGGTACGTGCTATTTTGTTAAGACGCGGCGAGCCAGCGCCCTCAAATACAACCCATGACAGATAGTCCCTGACATACATTTCTTTATAACTGTTCTTAGCTTTCTGCATGGCTATCTTAATCTTATCCTTAGCATCAGGGGATAGATCTCTGTTCTTCTTATAGAACTGGATATAATCAAAATATTCGCTGGTAAGCGACGGCTCTGAAACATCGTTCCATCTTGCGCCCTGAATACGTTTGCACATTTCCCAGCGGTACTCTCCGGTGAGACGGACCAGAATATTGTTTAAGTCCTCCATCTGGAAGATGGACACCATCATACGTGCTGGGGATGTACGTTTACGTCCTTCAATTTCCTGCCACATTACACCGCGGACACCTACGTTAGGCATTAATATGATATCCGGAAGTATTTCCACGTCAATGGATTCCTTACCGATACCGATATCAGGTCTGGTGTAAAGCGTCTCCCTGTAATATGCGCCGAAATCAATAGAGCGGATATTTTCCAGACTCTTGTGTATTTTATCAGCTGATACAAGAGAGTCGGGAAGCTCTTTGAGTACATTGCTTTCCGAGAAGACCGGTGAATATATACTGATACGGCCGAACGTCATTTTGTTGACGCTGGCAACCATATTGTTAAGCTCAAACAGTACCTGCTCTTTCTTGTCGTTAAGCATATTGGCTTCTTCGGAAGCTGCTATTTTACCGTTGATCTTTAATTCGCGTACATAAGCAGGATAGTCATTGTCAAATTCATTGCGGCTCGGAACCTTGCGTCCTTCATAAACCGCTTTTAGCCATTCATAGACTGTATAGACGCCACGGGACGGGTCGCTTGGCAGAGAGTCTACTATTGAATACAGGTAGGCAGCGTTTTCCAAACCTGCCAGTTTCTCATCAACATAACCGAAGTTGAAGAACATCTTGACTATCTTAGGAATATTTGAATCTGTAAGGCTCTTGATAAATGCCTGCGAATAAACCTGATAGAAAAGCTTGGTAATCGTAAGGCGCAGCTTTCTGGAAGCATCATCGGAACCGTTTTTATCTGTCATCTTATTATATTTATCAATACAAGCCCTGAAATTAGTTATTGTCTCATCGCTGCATTCGGCATAAGACAGAATCGCGTTCAGTGAATCGGTGAGATTTGCGACTTCAGCTGTGGAAGTCTGCTCCGAATGAGTTTCTGCGAGCTGGTCAAGAGAATTAAGCTTCTCTTTGTAGTCGCTTATTCGCTTATTATACATTACCCTGTCGATGGAATCCTGACTTTCCAACTGGATGATCATCTTGCTTATAGCAGCAATGATGGATGTGGAATCAGCATCGTGAGAGCCAATCCTGTACAGCATACTTGTATATAAATCGAAGAAATCAAGATGATTTTCATTCATAAGCAGATAGGCAATTTCTGACTTATATTCGTACATAGCACGGCAGATAGACAGTACATAGCGAACGTCGTGGCTGGAGTTTAATAGCATGCCTCGTATAAAGTCTACTTCCTTTGTTTTATCAGGAATGCTTTCAACCAGGCGTTGAAGTTTTGAATAATATCCATGCAGCCAGCCGGGTACATCTTCTTCCAGAACGAGTTCGGCTACCGATTCAAGTTCGGGAAGTACTCTTGCAGTCAGTCCATGGGTAGTGCAGAAACGGCAGTACTCTGAGTAGCTTTTTTGCAGATATTGATAAAAATTCTCACAGTCAAACCGCATCATTTCATACTGGTCAATTACATCGTTAATCTGCCTGAATAATGATGATACTATTATATTGGTTAAATCCTGTTTGGCGCCGAGAATGGTGGCTAAACGTTCTCCTGTGCAGGGATATGATGCGAGAGCCGTATCTTCTACCGCCTGATAAGTAATAACGTAGGAATCATAATTAATCCCGCAGACGCCTATTACGTCTCCTTTGCGCAGATAAAATTCGCCTCCCGGATATGAGGCGCGTACAGAACCTTTGGTAATTACATGTAAAGCAGTAAGCGTCTGCCCGCTCTGTACGAGCATGGTTCCGGCCGGGTATTCTTTGACTGCCATTTATATTCCCCCTTCTTATGCTGAAATATGCTATAGGAAATTCATACCGAATTTATAAGCCCATGAAATATATTATAAGACGTTTTGATGATAAATACAAGAAAATACCATATTTTTTTAGCTATAAGTCCTGAAAAAAGAAATTAAAAGAATAGGATTTTCTACTGTACTTTTAGTTAGAATATGATAAAATATTTATAATGTGTGTGATGTTTCGTGTGCATTTTCGCTAGTCGTTCTATATGAATTCGGGGAGGTTTCATCAATATATGTCAATGGAAAAAGAAGATATTGAATACAGAAGGCGTGTTGTTAATGATTACAGACCTGATGTTGGCCGGCTGGTAAGGTATCTGCCATGGCTGGAAGAAAAGGCGGGAAGAAACGTTTCGGAGAACTTTGAAGGTTCGGGAATCGCGGAACATTCTATTCCGTTTCCTGTTTATGATTCTACGTTACTCAGCTTTATTAAAGATGCACAGCGGACTAAGCTTTTAGACCGTAACTATGTATACATATATTCGAAACATAAAATAAGAACTACAGAAGAAGAGTTAAAAGCTATATCGCAGGCGGATATCACGCAGATGGATGTACTTAAAGGGATTCTCTCCAAATATGTAATGGGAGGGATGACGAAGGGAAGGATGTGGACAGAAGCAGTGCAGAACCGCATTTTTCTGAAAGTCGTACAGAAGATGAAAGAAATTTTGGATTTTTGGGGTTGAAGCTTACGCTTTAGATTAATTTGTACAAGGAAAGTGTGAAAAATAAATTTTTCACACGCAAATTTGTACTTAAGAGTACAAATTCGCAGGCTGTGAAAGGTGCATAGGTATTATTATGGGAGAAAAATCAGTACAGAAGAAACAATATATATTAGAAACTGCACGGAAGGTATTCGTGGAAAAAGGATATAAAAATGTGACCATGAAGGATATAGTGGAGGCTTGTGAGATCAGCCGCGGTGGACTGTATCTTTATTTCGGAAGCACGGAGGAGATTCTGCTTGAGGTACTGAAACAGGAAGCGGATGAAACAGACGATGTCTTTACCAAGAGCCTTAACGAAGAGGATTCGGCAGCGGACATACTTACTTTATTCCTGAAAGAACAGAAAAGGGAGCTTCTTCATAAAAATAACAACCTGACAATGGCTGTTTACGAATATTCTTTTGCCAATGAGGATAAGAAGAATTCGATACTGCGTAAGCAGTTTGAAGCGGGCGTTAAGGTTATAGAGAAGCTGATTGAAATAGGAATCGCATCAGGGGAGTTTTATTGCGAAAACCCGAGAGGTGCAGCTTTTAATATTATGTATGTACTGGAAGGAATGAAGATTAATTCACAGACAATGGGACTTACAGAAGCTATGGTTGATGAACAGCTTCTTTATATAATGGAAGGTTTAATAGTAGAATAATGGTGAAAATACGGAGGAGCAATTCATCATGGGAAATGTAAAACGCATCTATGTAGAAAAGAAAGAGCCTTATGCAGTAAAGGCAAGGGAACTGAAGGAAGAAATTGGAAGCTATCTGAGTATTACAGGTGTTAAGGATGTGAGGGTATTTATCCGTTATGACGTGGAAAACGTACCTGAGGATGTGTTCGGCAAGGCATGCAGAACCGTCTTTTCCGAACCGCCTGTAGATATTTTATATGAGGAAAAAATAGATATCCCGGAAGACGGAAGAGTGTTCAGTGTAGAATTCCTGCCGGGACAGTTCGACCAGAGGGCGGATTCCGCGATTCAGTGTGTAGAGTTTTTAAGTCCCGGATTACAGCCGCATATTAAGACGGCAGTTACCTACCTTATAACAGGACAGATTTCTGATGATGAATTTGATTATTTATAGTCTTACTGTATC
>CAMWWS010000030.1 GCA_947178085.1 uncultured Lachnospiraceae bacterium
TACAAATCTTGTTTTCGGGAAATTAGCCGAATTTGATTTAAGCGCTGCAATGTGCCTTGGCGGGATTCTTTGCATACTTGGAGTATGTCTATATCTGAGTAGCCTTAAAAGAACTGATTACAGATAAAAACTTTGCAAATCTCCTTTTTCAGAAAAATGTGTTTTCAATGGGCTGATTATGTCAGAAAAATGTGTTTTTTATTCGTTGATATTTTCAGAAAAATGTGTGATAATGATATCATCCACACAGAAGGAGGGCAATATACTTGAAGCGTAATGCAATTCAGGATTTGATAAACTGGAAATCCGACGAGGAGCGAAAACCGATGGTATTAAAGGGTGCACGGCAGGTCGGCAAAACATGGCTCATGAAAGAATTTGGCCGGAACTACTATAACAACTTTGTCTACTTCAACTTTGATGAAGAAGATGAATTGAAATCCGTTTTTGAAACCAACAAGAATCCTCACCGAATTATCGAACTTCTTTCCATGATTGCCGGTGAAAAAATACTTCCGGGTGAAACTCTTATTATTTTTGATGAAATCCAGGAATGCCCGGAAGCACTGAACACGCTCAAGTATTTTAAAGAGAAAGCGAATGACTATCATGTCATTGCAGCCGGCAGTTTGCTCGGAACTCTTCTTGCAAAACCAAAATCTTATCCGGTTGGTATGGTAAACCTGCTTAATATTTTTCCGCTGACCTTTGATGAGTTTCTCAATGCAACCGATCCGGCTCTTTATACCTATTACGAACGTATTCAAAAAGAGCAGGCGATTGAAGATATTTTCCACAATCGCCTGCTTGAGGCGTATAACTACTATCTCATCATCGGCGGTATGCCGGAATGTGTTGCTTCATGGATAAAGCACAAAGATCCGGCGAAGATATCTCAGATACAGCGTGAATTAATTGAGATTTACGAGAATGACTTCTCTAAACATAACGGAAAGGTAAACAGCGGACGCATACTTATGGTCTTTCGCAGTATCGTTGCACAGCTCGGCAAACCGAACGAAAAGTTCATGTACGGAGTTGTCCGCGAGGGAGGCAGGGCACGCGACTTTGAAGAGGCTATTGAATGGCTTGTCTCAGCCGGTATGCTTAACCGCGTTTATAATACCTCTAAAATGGAGCATCCTCTTTCGGCTTTTGATAAGCTGGATCAGTTTAAACTCTTTGTATTTGATACCGGGCTTCTTAAGTACATGGCTGGTATTGACAACAGTGCAATTCTTTTAAAGACTGACTACCAATTCAAAGGACCTTTGACTGAAAATTACGTTTTACAGCAGCTTCATGGCCAGTTTGCCGTTGAACCCCGCTACTTCTCCGATAAAAACAGTGAAATTGACTTTGTTCTACAATATGGCGCTGAAATTATCCCCGTTGAAGCAAAAGGCGGCGAAGATAAATCTGCCCCCTCCTTTAAAAAATACATTTCCGAGCACCGACCCAAACACGCGCTTCGTTTCTCAAAACGCGGTTATCGGAAGGATGGATATATTACAAATCTTCCTTTGTACCTTGCCCGAAAAACGAAGGAACTGCTTTAATTCCTACTTTCCGCTCTTCTGCATTTCATGGATCACGCTGAGTCCTATCGGTATAGATATCGCAAGAGTGAATACATCCGATACTGCCTGACATATTTCTACTCCGGTGAGCCCGAAGAAATACGGCAGTATATAGATTAAAGGTATAAAACAAAGTCCCTGCCTTGCCGACGCTACAATTGATGCCTTCAAACCCTTTCCTATAGACTGCAGCATCATATTACATATCACAATCCATGCATTAAGCGGAAAGGCGATTGCCTGATAGCGAAGAGCCGCTGTTCCAACAGCAATTACCTCCGGGTCTCCTTTTCGGAATAAAGCTACCAGCTCAGGTGCAAAAATAATTCCTGCGCCTCCAACAACTAACAGAAACAAAAGAGCATATTTAACACAGAACCAAAAAGCTTCCAGCACCCTTTCATATTTTCCGGCTCCGTAATTAAAACCGCAGACCGGCTGGAATCCCTGCCCGAATCCAATCAACGCAGAGTTGGCAAACATTGAAACTCTCGATACAATTGACATTCCGGCAATTGCGGCATCCCCGTAGCCTCCTGCCGCATGATTCAGACAAATTGTTGCTACGCTCGCCAGCCCCTGCCTGCATAATGAAGGCGTACCGCCGCGTATGATTTCTTCATAATAATAAAGACTTGGCTTAAAATTACCGAATCGAATCTGAATATTTCCGCCCCGCCTCGTCATAAATATCAGCAGAACGAAACTTATGTACTGACTGATTACCGTTGCAAGTGCAGCTCCCGCAATTCCGAGATTACATTTAAATATCAAAACCGGATCAAGGATAATATTTAATACCGCCCCGGACACAATTCCGATCATTGCATAAAAAGCACTTCCCTGAAACCTCATCTGATTATTCAAAACCAAGGAAGAAGTCATTGCCGGTGCGCCTAGTAAAATTATCCCTAAGTAAGAAATCGTATAAGGAAGTATCGTATCCGTGGAGCCAAGCGCATATGCCAATGGTCTGACGAATATTAAGCCTGCTGCCATTAGTACAATTCCGGCCATAAATGCGGAGAAGAAGCCAACCGCCGACATTTTTTCAGCCTCTTCCATTTCACCTGAGCCCAGCTTTCTGGATATATAATTGCCTGAACCATGTCCGAAGAAAAATCCAATTGCCTGTATAATCGCCATCATTGAAAAAACGACGCCCACCGCACCCGTAGCCTGAGTATTAATTTTTCCTACAAAAAAAGTATCCGCCATGTTATAAAATGAGGTAATCAGCATACTTAATATAGTAGGTCCCGCTAATGTACACACTAATTTTCTGACCGGTGTCTCCAACATATAAGTCCGTTTCTCTTCTGCATTTGCAAACTGCATATTAATAGCCTTACCTTTCCATAATTACACACATATAAATTATAACTCAAATTACATATTTTTATTGTTTGCATCAAAATTATATGCTATCGTAAACATAAGTATAAATTGATGTATTTCCTTTATAATAATATCTTAATGATACTACTTTTACAATTAAAAATACAATCACTAAAAGGAGAAATGTTATATGAACCCAAAAGCCTTTTTTCAATTATCCTATGGTCTTTATGTGGCTGCATCTAAATCAGATAAAAAAATGAGCGGCTGCATAGTGAACACCGTCACACAGGTAACAAATGACCCTAAGCAGATTATTCTTGCGGTAAATAAGCAGAACTTTACCTGTGAACTTATACAGAAATCCGGCATTGTTTCGATTTCCGTACTTTCAGAGACTGCGCCTTTTTCGCTTTTTCAGCATTTCGGTTTCCAGAGTGGAAGAGACATTGATAAATTCGTGGGAGTACCTTTTGCCATTACCGGACAGGAGCTTCCATATCTGACAGAACATACTACCGCATACTTTGACTGTAAGGTTATAAATTCTTATGATTTGGGAACGCATATGATGTTTCTGGCGTCAGTATCGGATGCGGACGTAATTTCAAACGAAAAACCTATAACCTACTCCTATTATCATGAGTTTGTTAAAACTCAGCCACAAGCATCCTCTACAGCGCCTGCTGCCACAAAGGGCTGGCGATGCACGGTATGCGGCTATGTTTACGAAGGCGAAGAACTTCCACCGGACTTCATATGCCCATGGTGTAAGCACGGCGTGGATGATTTTGAAAAGCTGACATAGAATTACTTCCTTGTCAGTTTCCTTATCAGATATTTATGAAATCTCTGCAGCAGCATTGCTGCCGGCACCGAAGGCACAAAGACTACCAATGTCATCAACGCTACGTTACGGATATAATACAGACTGTCCGTTGCATCCGCAAAATTATATCCGAACAGTTCCACAAAAAGTCCGTGAATTAGATAAAACTCCAGTGTGATACTGCCCATGAACCGTAGGAAACGATTGCCGAACTTTATCTTCATACCCAGCATAAAGACAAAAAACACAAAACTGCATGACGCCAGAATCTGTGAGAACAGGCATACCCAGCGCCGAAGAACCTTGTGCGGCGCATTGAAATTTTCCCCGTAATACGAAAAGAAAGCCATTGCAAATTCAGAGACATAATACAGCACAAACATACCCACAAAGGCCAGCAGTATGTATAGGAGATAATGCTTTTTTATCTTTGGAAGAAGTTTCTCTTCATACTTGGCAAAGAAAATACCGATAAGGAAGAAATGTACGGAATTGTACCACCATTCACCACGCATCCACCAGTCATTGTGATCCACTATTGTCCCGATCCACACATACACAAACACCCAACCACACAATACCGCCAGAGCCGTTCCCTCCTTTTTGCAGAAGCGAAACGCCAGATAAAAGCCCAGATACAGAAAAGGCACTGCGATCACATACCAAGTGTTGGGATTGCAGAGCTTCAGCCCCGTCACATACCAGAGAACCGCCAGCCCATCCATTTTTTCACCCAGCAGATATCTTACGATTAAAAACAGAAATCCCGTGGAGTAGAACGAGAGAACCACCGGCAAAACCCTTCTCCCAAAATATCCTTTCAGATAGTCCGGCTTCGATCGATAGCTCTTGTAGAGTCCGTATCCGGAACAAAATAGAAAAATTCCCACAAAATAATATCCGAATGGAACAAAGATGTCCAGTCCGTGCACAATATATTTTGGATTGTGCCATGGAGCACAGGTCTTTTGCCCGATATGATGCAGCATAATACAGAGCGCCGTAAATCCCTGAATCGCCTTCATTTGCGAAATTGAAAAGGCACCGTCATTCCACCTATCCTTTCCGTACACTGTACAGCCCCAAAACAAAACCACACCCATTATCGGATAAATCAAATAAATCAACATGTCCATATATTCTTCTCCCCTATCTGTTCATTATCAGCTTCATCATCACCCGCATAACTGTCCTTATTGTACACGGAGTTCCGATGCCTGTCAAAAATTATAACTTTTATAGAGTACAATAAATTTTTAAATAATAATTGACATTTCTTTTTCGTAGCGTTATTATATAAAAAATTCAATAACACCTAAACCGATGACGCGGAAGTAAAGGTGATGATGCTCCTACAGAGAACCCGGAATGCTGAGAACGGGCGGAAAACAAGTCATTAAATGGACCCGCCGAGGGTGGTATCCTACTAAGTGTACAGTGTTAGCTGTAAATCAAGGTGGCACCGCGGATAGCTATTATTCGTCCTTGACATATTTTGTCAAGGGCGTTTTTTTATCGAATCAGGTCAGAGAAAGGAGTATGGCTAAATATGATTCAGCCTGAACTTAATGTATTAAAAGAACTTCAAAAACAAAACGAATATAAGTCAGTTCCTGTCAGCATGGAAATTTTATCTGATATCAGAACTCCCATAGAGGTTCTGCGTATTCTTAAAAATGTTTCCAGCCACTGCTACCTGCTTGAGTCTGTTTCCGACCATGAAAAATGGGGACGCTATACCTTTTTGGGCTATGACCCAAGTCTGGAAATCACCTGCCAGAATGGAAATATGAAAGTAGGCGCTCTTTCTTTTGATACCACTGATCCCGGAAAATATATACGTCAGGTCATCGAAGAGCACAAAAGTCCGCGTTTTCCTTACCTTCCTCCTTTTACGGGCGGTCTGGTCGGATACTTTTCCTATGATTATCTGAAATATGCGGAGCCTTCGTTAAATCTGGATGCAGTTGACACCGAAGGGTTTAAAGATGTAGACTTAATGCTTTTTGATAAAGTAATAGCCTTTGACAACTTCAAACAGAAAATTATATTGATTGTAAATATCAGCCTTGATGACCCTGATACGGAATATAACAGAGCAATTCTTGAACTGAATCAGTTAGCCGAGCTTATTAAAAACGGCACTCCTGCCAAGGATACTCCCGGCAGATGTACCACTGACTTTCAGCCGCTTTTTCAGAAAGAGGAATACTGCTCTATGGTGGAAAAGGCAAAACACCATATCAAAGAAGGAGATATTTTTCAGATAGTTCTCTCTAACCGTCTGGAAGCCGGTTTTGAAGGAAGCCTGTTAAATACATATCGGTTGTTGCGTACCCTGAATCCTTCACCATATATGTTTTACTTTTCAAGCAGCGACATAGAGGTGGCAGGCGCATCTCCTGAAACACTTGTGAAACTGGAAAACGGAGTTCTCCACACATTCCCGTTAGCGGGTACCAGACCCAGAGGAAAAACACCTGAGGAGGATAAGGCTCTGGAAAAAGAACTTCTGGCTGACCCTAAGGAGCTCGCAGAACATAATATGTTAGTGGACCTCGGCAGAAATGATATTGGCAAAATCAGCAAATTCGGGTCCGTGGAAGTGGAGAAATATCACAGCATAGAAAGATACTCCCATGTTATGCATATAGGCTCAACCGTGCGGGGAGAGATCCGGGATGATGAAGATGCGCTCTCCGCCATAGACGCCATTCTCCCAGCAGGAACCCTGTCAGGCGCACCGAAAATCATGGCGTGCCAGCTTATAAATGATTTGGAAAACAATAAGCGCGGCATCTACGGCGGCGCCATCGGCTACCTTGACTTTACAGGCAATCTTGACACCTGTATAGCCATCCGAATCGCCTATAAAAAGAATAATAAAGTCTTTGTCCGCAGCGGCGCAGGTATCGTAGCGGATTCCGTTCCCGAAACAGAATTTCAGGAATGTCTGAATAAAGCGGCTGCGGTTATGAAAGCACTGAAATCTGCCGAGAACGTAGAATAGGAAAGAGGCGCAAACTCGCAAGTTAGATAAGAACGGAGGATTAGTATGATTTTATTAATTGATAATTACGACAGCTTTTCATATAATCTGTTTCAGCTTATAGGCTCCCTGAACCCGGATATAAAAGTAATCCGCAATGATGCATTTTCCGTAAAAGAAATAGAAGAAATGAATCCGGAAGCTATCATACTTTCTCCCGGTCCCGGCAAGCCGGAGGATGCCGGAATCTGTATTGATGTGGTAAAAGAGCTTGGAGATAAGATTCCGATTCTGGGCGTATGTCTTGGACATCAGTCTATATGCACGGCTTACGGCGGCACCGTATCATATGCAAAGGAACTGATGCATGGAAAACAGTCCATGACGAAACTTGATAAAGAATGTCCTATTTTTAAGGGACTTCCCGATACTACCCCGGTAGCAAGATATCACTCTCTTGCACTAATCGAGGATACATTGCCTGAATGTCTTACCATAACCGCCAGAACAGATGACGGCGAGGTCATGGCAGTGAAACACAAGACTTATCCGGTCTATGGTCTGCAATTCCACCCGGAATCCATTCTCACACCGGATGGTAACACGATAGTGAAAAATTTTTTAGAAGAAAATAATGTACACACTAAGTAAAGTAACTGTATTTAACACTGGTTGCAATATTGTCACATTAAAATATAAGTAAAAAAAATAAGAATGGAGGATTAATCAAAATGATTAAAGAAGCAATAATAAAAATTGTTGACAAACAGGATTTATCTTATGACGAGGCATATACCGTAATGAATGAAATTATGAGCGGTGAAACCTCTCCAACACAGAACGCCGCATTTCTGGCTGCCTTATCCACCAAAAGCACAAAAGCAGAAACTGTTGATGAGATTGCAGGATGCGCTGCTGCGATGCGCGACCACGCCCTGAAAGTAACTCATAATCTGGACGTTCTGGAAATCGTAGGTACCGGCGGAGACGGTGCTCACAGCTTCAATATCTCAACTACATCAGCACTTGTCGCTGCTGCCGGTGGCGTAAAAGTTGCCAAGCACGGCAATCGTGCCGCTTCCTCAAGCTGCGGTACAGCAGACTGTCTGGAAGCACTGGGAGTAAACCTCGACCTTTCTCCTGAAAAATGTGTCGAATTACTTGAAAAAGCCGGTATTTGTTTCTTCTTTGCACAGAAGTATCACACTTCAATGAAATATGTCGGACCTATCCGTAAAGAACTCGGTATCCGCACTGTGTTCAATATTTTAGGACCTTTGACCAACCCGGCTTCCCCTAACAGGCAGCTTCTGGGCGTATATGACCAGTCTCTCGTGGAGCCTCTTGCAAGAGTTCTGTACAGCCTTGGCGTTAAAAGAGGAATGGTAGTTTACGGAATGGATAAGATGGATGAAATTTCCGCAAGCTCCTCCACTTTTGTCTGTGAGTTTAATCAGGGCGAGTATAAATCCTATACTATCAAGCCTGAGGATTTTGGACTTACTACCTGTAAGAAGGAAGACCTTGTCGGCGGTACGCCTGATGAAAATGCGGCGATTACTATTTCCATCTTAAAAGGTGAAAAGGGTCCGAAGCGTAATGCAGTTCTGATGAATGCAGGGGCGGCGCTCTATATTGCGGAAAAGGCGGAAACGCTGGCAGATGGGGTTAAGCTGGCAGGGGAGATTATTGATTCGGGGAAAGCGTTGGAAGTGCTGGAAGTATTTAAGTCTGAGAGTAATAATTAATGCTGTGATGAGCTACGGTGTATATATTCTCTTCAAATCCCATTATGCCGGGCATTCCACTGAGCCCCAAAATGCGGGTCTCAGTTCCATGGCATAGAGGGATTCTCAGAGAATATATACACCGTAGCTTCCGGCAGGTTATTGAATTTATATAATGAAGGGAATGGGAAAATATGGATAATATTCTTGATACAATAGCTGAATATGCTAAAGAGCGTGTACTGCAAGCGAAGAAAGCGCTTCCGCTTGACGAAATAAAGCGGCTGGCGTTAGCCGAGAACTGCAATACAGGCTTTCCATTTGAAAAAGCCCTTGCAAGTGACGGTATCAGCTTTATTTGCGAATGCAAGAAAGCTTCTCCTTCAAAAGGTTTGATTGCTGAGAATTTCCCTTATCTTGATATTGCAAAAGAATATGAAGCTGCAGGTGCGTCCTGTATTTCTGTTTTGACAGAGCCCAAATGGTTTCTTGGCAAGAACGAATATCTGAAAGAGATAGCGCAATCTGTCTCTATCCCTTGTATCCGGAAGGATTTCACTGTGGATGAATACATGATTTATGAAGCTAAGCTGCTTGGTGCCGGTGCGGTTTTACTGATTTGTTCGCTGCTTTCTACGGAAGACTTAAAGCGGTATATTGAAATCTGTGACAGCTTAGGTCTCTCAGCTTTGGTTGAAGCGCATGATGAAACAGAAATTACTTCTGCGATAGATGCAGGCGCACGTATTATAGGTGTAAATAACCGGAATCTGAAAAATTTTACGGTGGATATAAATAACAGCGGGCGGCTCCGTTCACTGGTACCGGATAATGTTCTCTTTGTTGCCGAAAGCGGAATAAAAGGCAGGGAGGATGTCGCAGCTCTGGAAAGAGCGCATGTAGACGCAGTACTGATTGGAGAAACACTTATGCGGGCTGGTGATAAAAAGGCTATGCTTGATGAGCTAAAAGGAAAATAATTTTTTTTCGCAGGTTGAGAGGAAGCTATGGTAATTAGCAGGGAGGATTTATGACTAAGATAAAGATTTGCGGATTGCAGTCGGAAGACGATATTTCCTATGTAAATGAATTACAGCCGGACTATATTGGATTTGTTTTTCTACAGGGAAGACGCCGCTATGTCTCTCCTGAAAAGGCTGCCGATTTGCGGAAGCTTCTGAATCCATCAATTCAAAGTGTGGGCGTATTCGTAAATGAATCTGTAGGTAAAGTTGCTGCTCTTTTACAAAACGATACTATTCAGCTCGCCCAGCTTCATGGACAGGAAGATGAAGCCTACGCGCAGGAACTTAAGCGCTTATGCAACAAACCAATTATCAAGGCCTTTATTATTAAATCAGAAAGCGACATCAAAAGAGCACTGACTTACCCGTCCGACTATCTTCTGCTAGACAATGGACTCGGCACAGGAGAATCTTTCGACTGGTCGTTAATACAGAATATAGACAGACCTTTTTTTCTGGCAGGAGGCTTGAATCCCGAAAACGTAAGAGAAGCCATAACACTTACCCACCCTTACGCCGTAGATACCAGCTCCGGTGTAGAAACTGACTGTAAGAAAGATTATTATAAAATAAAATCTTTCATAAACGCTGTACGTTATTAGAAACTTGATTAATTTTTCTATATAAAAAGGAGGCAAATTATGTCAAATTCAAAAGGCCGATTCGGAGTTCACGGAGGACAGTATATTCCCGAAACTCTCATGAATGCCGTAATTGAACTGGAAGAAGCTTATAACCGTTACAAGGATGACCCAGAGTTCAACAAAGAACTTACAGAATTATTTAACGAGTACGCCGGTCGTCCCAGCCGTCTCTACTATGCTGAGAAAATGACAAAAGACTTGAGCGGCGCGAAAATTTATTTAAAAAGAGAAGATTTGAACCATACCGGTTCCCATAAAATCAACAATGTTTTGGGACAGGCGCTTCTTGCCAAAAAAATGGGGAAAACCCGACTTATTGCAGAAACCGGCGCCGGTCAGCATGGCGTTGCAACTGCTACAGCCGCAGCGCTTCTCGGCATGGAATGTGTAGTCTTTATGGGTGAAGAGGATACGAAAAGGCAGGCTCTTAACGTATACAGAATGCGCCTTTTAGGCTCAGAAGTCGTTCCCGTTAAAACCGGAACCGCAACCCTTAAGGACGCTGTTTCCGAAGCAATGCGTGAATGGACCAGCCGTATCGACGATACGCATTACTGCCTTGGTTCTGTTATGGGACCGCATCCTTTCCCAACCATAGTAAGAGATTTTCAGTCAGTCATTTCCCGTGAAATCAAGCAGCAGATAATGGAAAAAGAAGGCAGACTGCCCGATGTAGTTATGGCATGTGTGGGCGGCGGCAGTAATGCCATGGGAACATTTTATCATTTCATTGAAGATAAAGCAGTCAAATTGATTGGCTGTGAAGCCGCCGGACGCGGAATTGATACTTTTGAAACAGCAGCTACGATAAACACCGGCAGACTGGGAATCTTCCACGGCATGAAATCCTATTTCTGCCAGGATAAATACGGTCAGATTGCACCTGTCTATTCTATCTCTGCCGGTCTGGATTATCCCGGTATCGGGCCTGAACATGCATGGCTCCATGATACAGGCAGGGCTGAGTATGTTCCTGTTACTGACGACGAAGCGGTTAATGCTTTTGAATATCTTTCACGTACGGAAGGCATTATTCCCGCTATTGAAAGCGCACATGCAGTAGCACATGCCATGAAAATTGCGCCTGAATATTCCAAGGACAAGATTATCGTAATCACTATTTCAGGACGTGGAGACAAAGACTGTGCCGCCATTGCGCGTTACAGAGGGGAGGATATCAATGAGTAAAATTTCAGAAGCTTTTGCACACGGCAAAGCATTTATACCTTTTATCACCTGCGGAGACCCGGATCTCGATACCACAAAAGAAATTGTATTAAGCATGGCTGCAAATGGAGCCGATCTGATTGAACTTGGTATTCCATTTTCCGATCCAACCGCAGAAGGTCCTGTCATACAGGGCGCGAATCTTAGAGCTTTAACGGGCGGAGTCACTACCGACAAGATTTTTGACATGGTAAGACAGCTTCGTCAGGATATCTCAATTCCCATGGTATTTATGACCTATGCCAATGTCGTATTTTCTTACGGTGCAGATAAGTTTATCAGTACCTGTGCCGAAATCGGAATAGACGGGTTGATTCTTCCTGACCTTCCATTTGAAGAAAAAGAGGAATTTGATGACATTTGTGAAAAATATGGCGTAGACCTTGTTTCACTCATCGCACCCACTTCCGCAAACCGAATAGCCATGATTGCAAGCAAAGCGCAGGGGTTCATATATATCGTATCCAGTCTGGGAGTAACCGGAGTACGAAGCGAAATAAAAACCGATATTCCTTCACTTGTCAAGCTGGTACGTGAAAATGCTTCCGTTCCATGCGCAGTCGGCTTCGGCATATCCACTCCCGAACAGGCCGCTAAAATGGCATCTGTTTCCGACGGCGCCATCGTAGGCTCTGCTATCGTCAAACTTATTGCTCAATATGGTAAAGATGCGGCAAAACCTGTCGGAGAATATGTAAAAAGCATGAAAGATGCTCTGAGAGCTATATAATTCCTATATTTACAGGTATTGCAACCTAAAATATACATCAAAAAACTTAAAAGCAACATGGAATTGATAGAATTAACATGCCTGATTTCATAAGATGAGTCTATAAAATAAAAGAAAGGGAATAACTGTTACATATAAAACAGTTAAAGGGAAATCAAAATGAGTTTAGGCGAAAATTTACAATTCCTTAGAAAAAGGAACAACATTACGCAAGAAGAGCTTGCGGAAAAACTAGAGGTCTCAAGACAGTCCGTATCAAAATGGGAGTCTGATAATACCTATCCGGAAATGGATAAGCTTATACAGCTAAGTCAGATGTTCCACTGCCAGATAGACGATTTAATCCAAAAGGATATCAGTAAACTCTATGTTGAAGACCGAAGCCACTATGACGAGCATATGAATTTATTCAGTAAGATGATGTCCTTGGGCGTCGGACTGATTCTGCTGGGTATATCCGTTATGTCATTTCTTAGAGGAATCAAGATAGGCGCGAATAATTCAATAAATGAAGGAATCAGTACCATCGCTTTTTTCATTTTTCTTATTATTGCTGTTGCTATTCTTATTGTTATGGGATTGCAGCACAGCGCTTTTGAGCAAAAGAATCCTCATATAGAAAACTTCTATAGCCAGGGAGAGATTGATAGTTTTAATAAGAAATTTTCAGTTATGACAGCATCAGGGGTTGTTCTCATACTAACAGGCGTTATCATCTTAATTGGCACAGAGACTTTTATTTCTGAAATCAATCAAAACAGTCCATATGATTTTGAAGGAATATTTGCTTCCATATTCTTTTTATTCATTGCAGTTGCCGTAATGCTTCTGGTATACGCAGGCATGCAAAAAGGAAAATACAATATAGAAGAATATAACGTAATGCATGACAAAGAATCGGCAGAATATAAGAAAAGCCGGATTACCAGACGTATATGTGCCTGCCTGATGCTGATTGCAACCATTATTTACTTAATATTGGGCTTCGTGTTCGACCAATGGGGAATGCCTTCTGTTGTAGTATACCCGGTATTCGGTATCGGCTGTGGGATTGTGTCTATAATTGTTGATAAACAAATCTTAGAAAAATAATCGGAATTATAATATATTCACGGACAAAGCATTTCAGAGAGAATAATTATGAGGCAAATAAAATGAAAATTAAAGATATATATCGTAGAAAGGGTAATTATATTGTGTCAGTTATTATGACGTTGCTCTGTATTACTGTTACTTTTATCTCATCTATTGTTCCAAATGTTTATAATGCATTAGCATATACGTATCCGATAAAATATCCATGGCAGATATGTAGCGGAATATTTCTGCATGGTTCTCCTGATTTATCCATGGCAGGAACAATCGGGCATTTAGGTTTTAATTTGTTACTTGTTCTTCCTTTTGGAATAATGATTGAGAAAATAATTGGCAGTAAAAGATTTTTAATACTGTCTGTTTGCTTATGGATAGTTAATGCGTTGGCTTTCTATACAATTGCTTTTTATGTGACTCCAAAGGGAGAAACTGCTTATGGCGCCGGTATTTCCGGCATTGCTTTTTCATATGGAATCATTGGACTGTATTCATTATTTAGATTAGCAAAAAATGACTTAAAGTCTATGTTTAAGCAGTTGAGTTTTTATCTTTTATTAAACATTGTTGTCGTTATGTTGGTTATGATTAATCCGTACATAGCAGGTGTATCATCAATGATTCTTCATCTGGTAGCGGTAGTGGCTGGAGTAATTTATATATTAATTGACCATAGGAAATTTGATATATTTTTTTCATAGAGTTGTAAATTATGATTACAAATGCAGCCATCAGGAAAGTTCCGCGGATAAAATATAAAAATAACTGCAATGAATAATGATGAATCCCACTACACAATGCAAATATATTAATGATTTGGATGATACAATTATCATTAATAATCTGATACACCGCTATAG
>CAMWWS010000031.1 GCA_947178085.1 uncultured Lachnospiraceae bacterium
GTTTTAAAGGGTAAATAAGTATGAAAGATAAAACACTTGAAGTGAAATTTTATGATGAAGTTGACGACTCTTTGTTAAAGTTTGCCGTTATCCTTTCTAAAAGCAGAGGGAAATGGGTGTTTTGTAAACATAGGGAGCGTGATACATATGAAGCGCCGGGCGGTCACAGGGAAACTGGAGAAGATATTCTTGAGACTGCGAAAAGAGAGTTACGAGAAGAAACCGGAGCCGTGGAGTTTGATATCAGACCGGTGTGTGTTTATTCCGTTACAGGAAAGACTTCTGTAAATGAAACAGGAGAAGAGAGTTTTGGGCTTTTATGTTTTGCTGAGATAACAGAGTTTTCCGGTAAGTTAGAATATGAGATGGAGAAAGTGGTTCTTATGGAAGAACTGCCAACAAACTGGACATACCCATTGATACAGCCTAAATTAATCGAAGAATATGAAAAAAGAGAAATGGCTGTATGAAAAATGAAGCAATATATAATCGCCATAGTATCAGTTTACTAGCGGCACTGTAGGAAGCCGGATTCGGCAAATCTACAGTACCGCTAATCAGTCCTCAGCAAAATCTTTGATTTTCAAGCTATGATTACCGGATAATATAAAAACCGGTTCATACCACAATTAAGCTATCTGCTTATGTCGGTATTCCTTATATAGAAAAGGTATGATAACCACTGTCAAAACAGTATATAATACCATGATTATCGGGACCGCCCCTACCATAATACCAAAGAATGAATATATATTAAAAACATTTAGCGCCGTTCCGATATCCAGCAGTTGGTCAGGCAGAAGTCCTAATAATATTTTTTGGATAATATGACTGCGTATATTGCCGGTAAAAGATGGGATGAAAAGCAATATAACCGGAATCATAACAGCGAACACTGTTGATTTTGTCTTTGCGGATGCCATCATAGTCACGAAGGAAATGAATAGGCAGCCGATATACCCGCCAATGGCTATCAGGATATACTTTTGCCACATAGTAATATTGTAAAAGCTTTTCCAATAGTTAATCTGAATCGCAAGATTCCATCCGTCTGCACCAAGATACAGAAGGGTGATTGCAGTGTATACGATAAAAGCGGCAAAGTATACCAGCGTTACAATTATGAAGCCTGCTTTGATTTTTGCCATAACCGCTTTGTTTCTTCCATAAACAGAGGTAAAGAAAATAGCGTCAGACTTTAGGCTGAACTCATTTGAAAAAATTCCTGCAACAAGATATGACAATACCAGCATGGTAATCATTACGATTGTGGATGCATATTCAAATAACTGTGACCAGCCAGTCATATAATCATAATATAGCGGTGTTTTAAGGCTTTCGTACTGATTGATTAAGAACTCTTTTTCAGACTCCGTAAACTCGTATTTTACTTCATCTTCCAGCCATTCCCTGAGCAGTAATGTGCGATTGCTGTAAAAATTGCATGCGTCTTCTTTTGTCAAAGAATCTGCCCGGTAATAATCATATTCGCGAAAACGGGTAGCAAAGGAGCTATTTAACAAATCACGTATATCCATAATTCCCTGTCCCCAGCCATACGCTATTTCGAGTTCCTGTGTATTGCTTGACAATGCTTCCGGTGATGTCCGGATTCTTATGTTTTCCTCAATTACCTCGCTTATTTTTTCTTCATCAAGATAACCGGTCCATTCTTTGCGTGCTGCACGTAAGTGTGAGACAGCGGCAGGACCTGTGTGTTTATCCCCGTTTTCATCCACCCATGAGACAGATGTGGCAAAAAAGCATGTGATCCCCATTACGAAAAGCAGCACCAGAATGGCAATCTTACTGCTGGTCTTATAAAAAACTTTTTTGATTTCATATTTGGTCATAATAATATCGATTCTCCCTTCTATACTATATTGTCATCTACCGTTTCACCGAAGTAATCCAGGAATAAATCCTCCAGTGTTGCAGTTTCCAAGACAGCGTCTTCAGAGGGCTTATCCGGAGATAAAATCCGCACCTCAGCACCCTGCGGAGAGGTTTTCACATTTGATACCTTGTAGGTCTTCATATAAGTGTCAAGCTCTTTCTTTGAAGCCTGAGTACTCCATACCTTTGTCGGCATATCGGCAAGCAATTCCTGCGAAGTGCCTGAGGCCTTTATCTCTCCGTCTTTCATCAGAAGGATTTCGTTTGCAATGTACTCAACATCCGACACAATGTGGGTGGAAAGCAGTACCAGACGTTTTTCCGCAAGCTCGCTGATTAGATTTCGGAAGCGGATTCGCTCATTTGGGTCTAGTCCCGCAGTCGGCTCGTCAAGAACAAGTATTTGCGGGTCCCCGAGCATTGCCTGTGCGATTCCCACACGGCGCTTCATTCCGCCTGACAATGTCTTCATTTTTTTCTTCTCAGCCTTGTCCATGCCGACCTGTTTTAATAGGGCTTTGGTACGCTGCTTGGCCGTAACGGGACGCAATCCCTTGATAGATGAAATATACATAAGATAGTCATAAACCGTAAAATCAGGATAATATCCGAAATCCTGTGGAAGATATCCCAAAATCCGCCTGTATTCTCCATCCATTGCAAAAATATCCTGTCCGTTCCATGTTATTTCTCCACGGTCAGGTTTCAGCAAAGTGCATAGCATACGCATGAGCGTAGTCTTTCCGGCACCGTTTACGCCTAAAAGACCGTAAACGCCTTCATGCATGGAATAACTCACATTATTTACTGCAGTTATGTCTTTAAATTCTTTTGTAAGATTAGCTATTTTTAGTTCCATAGTGACTTCACCTCCCAAATTTTTTTGCATTCCTTCTGTCCCCTGCATATGCAGTAGCCCAGATACAGGGCGGAAACAACTGTCATGGCACACCAGGCGGGAAAAGAAATTGCTCCGTATATTTTTTCACTCAATACAATCTGTAACCATACAGCGCTCCAGATTATACATAGAATGCATGCAAAAGCTTCTGAGCCGGCTTTCCGGCTGTATAATGTACGGAAACATATGCAGCAGGTCACAATATACGGAAGAAAAAAATGAATCATCATTTCAGACGGAAGTATTTTGCCTGTTAAAATGGCTGCCATAGAAAAAACGCAGAGTAAAAACATATCAACCAGGGCAAAAAGGAAAATCCTAACCGCGTAAATCTGATGCAAAGAATAATACGCGGAACTTTCAATTTCCAAAGCTTCTGCATTTTTGTTTTTCCACAGTTCCGGCACTAGCAGCACCACAAACAACGGAGCGGCTATGCCCATAATTCTTTGAGTATAAAATCCGCCTCCGGCAAGTTTAAGCGTGCACCATAACGCAAGCAGAAGAAGACCCTGCAAAATCCACCAGCGTTTCTTAATATATCTGCTTTGCCAGTATACGAATTCTTTGTAGGAAAGTACTTCGCCGGCTTCGCTTTCATAAAATGCAGATTTTGCCTGTTTGATTGTTTCTTGTAACTCTTTTTCACTATAAGAAAAATCTGTTCCTGCACCCATATATTTTTTGAGCTGATTTTCTGATAATTTCATAGACCCTCCTTGCTAAAATAATCCGACAACAGTTCTTTGGCTCTTCGTATCCTGTATTTTACAAGCGGAAGAGAAATCCCCAGAATTCTGGCAATGTCCTTCTGCTTTTGTTCCTGTATGAAAAACAGGACGGCGGCTTCCCTTAATTCCTCGGGTAATTCCTCCAAGGCAAGCCGTACAGCTATCTGCTCGTCCAAAGCTTCCGTTTTCATGTCTGAAATTTCCGGCAGTTCTTCAACCGGAATTTCCCTTTTGGCTCTGTAATAATCATTGCAGACATTAGCGGCAATGGCATACAGATAATTCACCGCCTTTCCGTAGTGTTTATAATTTTTCAGGGTTCGGAAAAAGCGCGCAAACGTTTCCTGCGTCATATCCTCTGCATATCCGCTGTCGCATATATGTATCTGACAATATTTCAGAATTTTGGGATAATATTTTGTCACAAAATCATCAAATGCCTTTTCGTCTCCCATGCGCATTTTCTGCACAAGCAGAAGATCCAGGTCAACATTTACGCTCATGTTTTTGCCATGTTCCTTTCCTGTTAATATTTGAAAGCGCTTTCTATATACTATAACGGAATACGACATCAAAAGGATAGTCCGGGAAGATTTTTTTGTGAAAAATAGATAGAACTACGATAGATAGAATTATCAAAAGTATTTCCATACGGAAAAGGGGAAGCTCCTATGTCCATCCCCCGTCCAGAGTAATAATCTGACCTGTCAGGTAGTCGGGAGCGTTCAGAAGGTTCCGTACCATCTGTGCGGCTTCCGACGGCTGGCCGATTCTGTCACAGGGTATTTCTTCGCGCAGAGCTTCCATTTCTTCTGCTGAAAAGCAGCTGTTCATATCCGTATCGATAACCCCGCACGCTATTGCATTGACCTGTATATGGCTGGGAGCCAGTTCCTTGGCAAGTGCTTTGGTAAAGCTGTTCACCGCGCCTTTTGAAGCAGAATAAGCCACTTCCATGGATGCACCGACATTTCCCCATACAGATGAAATGTTTATAATTTTTCCGCTGTGCTTATGCAGCATAAGCGGAATGGCAAGTCTGCATGTATAAAATAGAGAATCAAGATTAGCGGACATGATTCTCTGCCAGTCCGTATCAGACATTTCACTAAGGAGCCCCACATATGACAGTCCCGCATTATTTATCAGGACATCAAGTTCCGGTATCGTGTCAAACATCTTTTTCACATCATCCTCGCAGCCCATATCACCTATAAAAGGCGTGCATGAGATTCCGTATCGCTCCGAAAGCTCAGAAGCGTAGGAGCAGAGTTTATCTTTGGAATGAATGCAGCTAAGGTATAAATTATAACCGTCGGCAGCCATAATATCGGCAATTGCCCTTCCGATTCCGCGGGAAGCTCCTGTGATTAAAGCATATTTTGACATAATATGGGTATACTCCTTTCGGTGAATACTAAATACTTTTGACAAAGTATATGCTAAGAATTATACTACAAGTATCCATGAAAAGGAAGGATTTCTAATATGTATGACTTAATTATTATAGGCTCCGGCCCCGCAGGACTGTCGGCTGCCATATATGGAAAAAGAGCGGGACTTGACGTGCTTGTGCTGGAAAAAAATCCGATGAGCGGCGGGCAGGTACTGAATACTTATGAAGTGGACAATTATCTTGGAATGCCAATGATGAACGGTTTTGAAATGGGTATGAAGTTCAGACAGCATGCAGATGACACTGGCGTCACATTTGAAAATGTACAGGTGACAGGACTTGCAGAAAAGAACGGTTATAAAATCGTTGCAGCAAAAGACGGTGATACAGATAAGTCTTATGAAGCAAAAGCGGTAATTCTGGCAACGGGAGCTTCCCATGCGCTCTTGAATGTTCCGGGAGAGGAGCAGCTTGCCGGAAAAGGCGTGTCATACTGCGCGACATGCGACGGCGCTTTTTATAAGGATAGGGCAGTTGCAGTCGTAGGCGGCGGAGACGTGGCGGTAGAGGACGCAGTCTTTTTGTCAAGGCTCTGTAAGAAAGTCATTCTTATTCACAGGCGTGACAGCCTGCGTGCGGCGAAATCTTTACAGGCTCGGTTATTTCAGTGCGCTAATGTGGAAATGGTCTGGGACAGTGTAGTAGAAGAAATATGCGGACAGGAGCAGGTAGAAAGTGTAAGGGTGCGCAATCTTAAGGAAAACAGTACGAAAGTGATAAATGTGGAAGGGATTTTTATTGCAGTAGGAATTCATCCGAATACGGAATTGTTTAGAAATATTGTGCCGTGTGACGACAGCGGTTATTGTCTGGCAGGAGAAGACTGTGCGACACAGACCGATGGAATTTTTGCGGCAGGCGACGTCAGAACCAAGGCTTTAAGACAGATTATAACGGCAGTTGCAGACGGAGCGAATGCTGTAGCAAGCGTGGAAAAATATTTAATGGCACAGGATATTAAGGAGGAAAATCAATGAGAAAAGTATGGAAGGCAGTAACAGCCTTAGTGTTTATGTCAGCAGTAATGTTCAATGGTTCTTTAAACGTATCTGCAGCAGGGGTAAGGGACGTATTTGATGCAAAGTATTATGCGGATACCAACGCGGACCTTAAATCGTTATTCGGATATGATGATAGGGCATTATTTGAGCATTATATGAACTGCGGGCTAAGTGAGGGAAGATGCGGAAGCCCTACTTTCAATGTAGTAGAATACAGGAAGGCATATCCTGATTTGGAAGCTATATTTGGTGATGATTGGGATGCGTATGTAAACCATTACTATACATACGGAGTAACAGAAGGAAGAAATGCAGGCATTATAGGAATAAATTATCAGGCGGAAAATAGTTCCGTTGTAGGAAATACGGTGTCATTCGGAGATAATGCTGCCGCGATTTCCTATGAACAGCAGGTAGTAAATATCGTGAATGAGGAAAGGGCAAAAAGAGGACTTACGGCTTTAACAGTGCAGACAGACCTTACTCTTGCAGCAGAGGTAAGAGCCAGGGAACAGCAACAGCTTTTTTCACATACGAGACCTGACGGAAGAAGCTGTTTTACCGTGCTTGATGATATAGGGATACCATATCGTTCTGTGGGAGAAAATATTGCTTACGGGTATACCACGCCTTCAAATGTAATGGAAGGTTGGATGAACAGTCCGGGACACCGTGCCAATATTATGAATGCCGGATATAGAAATATAGGAGTCGGTTTCTGGCAGGATGAATACGGAAGACAGTATTGGGCGCAGCTATTTGTTTTGTAACTTTTTCATAATAATAATACTGTAGATAAATATTTTTTGTAATATTTTATTTATTTTTGCAAATTGCACAAGAAATAGTAGTTTTATGGGAAGTTTTAGGCAGATAATGTAGTTGACACAGACCTCTTTTGATGGTATATTATTGCAAAGATGTTACAACTTTGTAACAATTGGAAAATAATTATGACCAATTTGGAGGTTTTTATGAAAAGAAAAAGCGTGAAAATCGCAGCGTGTACAATGGCAGCGGTGATTGCATTTTCGGGGATAAGGCTGACGGCGGATGCAGCAGGGGATTTGAACTCTGTACTTCCATCAGCGGGAATCAATTATTATTTATCTCCTTCTGATAAATCGACTTCCCTTTCTGATATAAAAGAAGATGTAGAGAGAGCTAACAGCAGTGGTCTGACTGCATCTACCGTAGAAACCGGAGTACAGGGACAGGAAGAAATTCCGGTTGATGGCAGCGGGAATGATGATAATCAGCCTAAGATATCAAATAAGAAAATTGAAGATATTATTGTTTTCAGTGAAGGATATACAAAGGATTTGAAAGAAGCTTCAAATTCGGATAAATATAACGACGAGGAAGAGGGCTTCAAGAATCTTGTTATCGCACAGGTACGCAGTTATGTGAATGTAAGGGATATCCCCAGCGAAGAAGGTAATATTGTAGGTAAGCTTTATAACAAATCCGTCGGAACATTTATTGAAGAGGTTGACGGATGGTATAAAATCAGCTCCGGTTCCGTTGAAGGTTATGTCAAGGGTGAATTTTGTGTGACCGGTGACGAAGCCGTAGAACTGGCTAAAGAAGTGGGAACCAGAATCGCAACAGTTACTACGACAACGTTGTTTGTACGTGAGGCTCCGAGTCTTGATGCACCGAAACTTGGTATGGTGCCGATTGACGACCAGTTAATTGTTACAGAAGAATTAGACGGATGGCTGGAAGTAAATATAGAGGAAGGTAACGGTTATGTATCTGCGGATTATGTAAAGTTATCTACCGAATTTGTAAAAGCTGAATCTATTGCAGAGGAAAAAGCCAGACTTGCAAAGGAAAAGGAAGCAAGAGAGGCGGCACAGGCAGCGGCTAGGAAAGCTTCGCAGGAAGCTGCTTCGTCATCATCTTCTTCAAATAACGGTTCTTCCCAAAATGCAGTAACTTATGCTGTATCGGGTGGAAGCGAAACAGGTCAGGCGGTTGCAAATTATGCGCTTCAGTTTGTCGGAAATCCTTATGTGTACGGCGGAACCAGCCTTACAAACGGTGCTGACTGCTCAGGATTCGTTATGAGCGTATATAATAATTTTGGTGTAAGCCTGCCGCATTCTTCCTCAGCGGACAGACATGTAGGCGCCGCTGTAGACGGACTGGAAAATGCACAGCCGGGCGATATTATCTGTTATTCGGGACACGTAGCGCTTTACATCGGCAACGGTCAGATTGTTCATGCATCTACCAGCAAGACAGGTATTATCGTATCAAGTGCTTCATACCGTTCCATTCTTTCTATCAGAAGAATCTTCTAATTTAAATATATAAAAAAGGGCAGTCGGCATATGTACCGGCTGTCCTTTTTGCATTCCTTTAATCCTGCCACAATCTTGCAACACTTATTGCAACCTATAGGAAGAATATGGTATAATAAGCTCAAGCTTAAGCAGCTTGAGCTTGAGATAGAATGTAATGCTATGGGCAAAATCCAATGAAAGGGATGAGAGACTATGAAATTTGTAATTGTTGGAAAGAATATTGACGTAACAGAAGGATTAAAAACAGCCGTAGAGGATAAAATCGGTAAGCTGGAAAAGTATTTTTCAGAAGAGACGGAAGTACATGTTACATTGAGCGTTGAAAAGGACAGACAGAAGATTGAAGTTACGATTCCGATGAAGGGAAATATCATTCGTTCAGAGCAGGTCAGCAGCGATATGTATGTTTCCATTGATTTAGTAGAAGAAATCATAGAAAGACAGTTGAAGAAATATAAGACTAAACTTACGGACAGGCAGCAGGCGGCAGGATATTTTAAGCAAGAGTATATTGAAAAAGATTTTATGGACGAAGAAGATGTGCAGATAATTCGTACAAAGAAGTTCGATATTAAACCAATGTATCCGGAAGATGCATGTGTACAGATGGAACTGCTCGGACATAATTTCTTTGTATTCTGTAATGCAGAGACAAATCAGGTTAATGTCGTATATAAGAGGAAAGGAAATACTTACGGACTGATTGAACCGGAAGAGTGAAATTCATAGTTAAACTTCATATTGAAAATTGTAGACCTGTGGGCTGACATAACCCACAGGTTTTTTTCATATATAAATTGTGAAGGTTGAAAGAATGCAAGGTATATATATGAAGAAAATCAGATGGGGTATCAGGTTTGAACTGGTTTTGCTTGCGGCGACAGTGTGTATAATTTTGGTAAAGGAAATACGTATGGGAAACCAAAATGAAACGCTGCCGGTGCAGGAGGAAGTAAGCGAAAGTGGGGAAGCAGTTGAAGTATCGGCGGATGGAAGCTACATAAAATGGGTGGAGTTTAACATTACCTGTGAAGCAATGAGCAAAGCATATGAACTTGATGTAGCTTCTTATAAGGACGAGATACATGTGGACTGGATAGATCTGCTTGCATATGTAGGTACGCTGAATGGAGGCAAATTCGACAGAAAAAGCGTGTCAAAAATACAGGAAACAGCGGAAAAACTTCAGTCAGGTGAAACTACTATCGAGGAACTGACAAAGGATATGAAATATTTTGATTATTATAGGGAAGCGTATGATGCGGTGCTGGGCGGCATGGTCGGTGAATTTTCCATAGAGACGCTTGGCGATTCGGGGGAGAAGGAGTGGAAAAACTATTATGGACTCAAGGCTTTTTCACCGATTGCAAAAGGATTTGACTACAGCCATTATGATGATTTCGGCTCTTCCAGAAGCTACGGCTATGCAAGGCCGCATCTGGGGCATGATATGATGGGGCAGATAGGAACGCCGATTATCGCCATAGAATCAGGCTATGTGGAAGCGATTGGGTGGAATCAGTATGGAGGATGGCGCATCGGTATTCGCAGTTTCGATGGGAAACGATATTATTATTATGCACATATGAGACAGAATTTTCCTTATAATAAGGAACTGGAAGAAGGAAGTATTGTGACAGCCGGAGATGTAATCGGATACATGGGACATACGGGATACAGCGTAAAAGAAAATGTAAACAATATAGAGGTCGTACATCTGCACTGGGGATTGGAACTTATTTTTGACGAGTCTCAGAAAGACAGTAACAACGAGATATGGATAGATTGTTATGAACTGACCAAGTTCCTCTACCGTAATCGCAGCGAGACCGTAAAGGAAGAAGAGACCAAAGAGTGGCATAGAATCTATAATATGAAGGATCCGGCAGTTGAGAAAGCAGTAGAAGAGCAGTCAGGAGGTGGGTCAGTTTTTTTAAACTAGTTATTGAAAACTAACCCTGATTCAGATATACTTTTTATTATAATGTAGGAAATTGCAGTAATCGTAAATCGTATTTGATAGGAGAGGGACTATGGGAGAAAAAACAAACGAAGTATCAGAAAAAAAGAGTCAGGCGGCGCAGCTAAAAAAGCTGGTTCATCAGGCATTGCTGGCAGTGGCAGTAGGAGCCGTGCTCCTGGTTGGATTCATCCTGTTTAACATGGCAATGTCAAGCATACATAGTGCGCAGATCAATACAACCGTGGCACTGAATCAGTATAGAATTGCATCCAAGACTTTGACTTATAATATACAGTCTTATGCTGTCACGGGAGAACGGAAATATTATGATAACTATATGAAGGAATTGAATGAGGACCAGAATAGGGAACAGGCGCTTAAAACCTTAGAGAAATGCGACCTCAAGGAAGACGAATGGACGAGCTTAAACCAGATTGCCACAATGTCAGATGAGCTTGTTCCGCTGGAAATAGCGGCAATTGAATATGTGCAGGCTGGCGACTTGGAAGCTGCGCAGGCGTGTGTGTTCAGTGCAGAGTATGAGGATACGGTTGACCGAATAAGTCAAAAGACGGATGAAACAATCCTTGCCATATTAGAAAGGAAAGACAGCAGACAGGCAGGGGTAAAGGTAATGCAATACATTATTGAATTTATGTTTGCATTATCCTTCCTGTATCTTGTAAAAAAGTTTACCAAGACAATAAAATTCTCCGAAAAAGAGCTTTTAGAGCCAATCATGAAAGTGTCAGACCAGATGACTGTGCTTGCAGGCGGTGAATTTCATGTGGCACTCGACATGGAGGAAGACGAGAGCGAAGTCGGAAAGATGGTTGCCGCAATTGCTTTTATGAAGAAAAATCTGCTCGCCATGATAAATGAGATTACCCAGACGCTGGAAAAAATGGGGAATGGAAATTATCGGGTTGAGATAGAGCAGGAATATGTGGGTGAATTCGTAACGATTAAAGATTCTTTTATACAGATTGGCGAGAAGATGCGGGAAATGATTAAAACAATCCGCACTGTATCAAGCCAGATTGACAGCGGCTCGGAACAGTTGGAGTTTGCTGCGCAGGATTTGGCGGAGAACTGTACGTTGCAGGCGGCTCAGGTATCGGAATTGATGACTTCATTTGATGATATGACTAAGAGTATGGAAGAAAATGCACATGAAGCGGAAGAATCTGCAAAAATTGCTTCCAAAGCGAGTCTTACATTGGAAAGAGGAAATGAGAAGATGCAGGAACTGAAAAATTCGATTCAGGAAGTCGGCAGATGTTCGGAACAGATTGGCACGATCATCAGTACGATAGAGGATATTGCATCCCAGACGAACCTTCTGGCTCTGAATGCAGCGATTGAGGCTGCAAGGGCAGGAGAAGCCGGAAGAGGTTTTGCCGTCGTGGCGGAGCAGGTGAAGAATCTGGCGAATGAATCGGCGAATGCAGCAGGCAGGACAACAGAGCTGATAGAGACAACTGTTGCGGTCATGGAAAAGAGCATTTCCATTGCAGAAGAAACGGAAGCCAACATGAATGAAGTAATGACCGATACAAAAGCAGCTACGGAAAAAATGATGCAGATAGAGCAGATTCTGAAGAAAGACACAGCGCGCATGCAGGAATTGAATGAAAATGTAACGCAGGTTTCTTCTGCTGTCGATAACAATTCGGCAACATCGGAAGAAACAGCAGCTGTCAGCACAGAGCAGAAGTCACAGGTGGAAACAATGGTGGATTTAATGGATAGATTTGAGATTTAGATGTTTCTGTGGCTATGATTTAATTAAGAGTATGTTGTTCATTGCAAAACCGCTGTCTCTATGATACAATAAGAAACGATGGACAATGGTAAGGAGTGTTTATCATTGTGAGCAGGAAAATAATATTTTCATAATAATATTTAATAAATTAAATGGAGGAGAAGGATATGGCAAAAAAAGTAGTTTTGGCAGGCGCATGTCGTACTGCAATCGGAACAATGGGCGGTGCTCTCAGTACAACTCCGGCACCGGTTTTGGGTTCTATAGTTATTAAGGAAGCATTGAGCAGGGCAGGAGTTCCGGCAGACGCTGTAGACCATGTGTATATGGGCTGTGTTATTCAGGCAGGTCTGGGACAGAACGTGGCTCGTCAGGCATCTATTAAAGCAGGTTTGCCGATTACGACACCGGCTGTAACGGTAAATGTTGTATGTGGTTCAGGTCTTAACTGTGTCAATATGGCTGCACAGATGATTATTGCAGGAGACGCTGATGTAGTAGTTGCTGGAGGTATGGAGAATATGTCTATGGCTCCTTATGCTGCTATGCAGGGACGTTACGGCTATAGAATGAACAATGCAACACTTGTTGATACTATGGTAAATGACGCATTGTGGGATGCTTTCAATGGTTATCATATGGGAATTACTGCTGAAAACGTTGCTGAAAAGTATGGGCTGACAAGAGAGCAGCTGGATGAGTTTGCTGCATGGTCACAGCAGAAATGTGAGAAGGCTCAGGCTGAAGGTAAGTTTAAAGACGAAATCGTTCCCGTAGAAGTTAAGAAGAAAAAAGAGACAGTTATCGTGGATACGGATGAAGGACCTCGTGCAGGCGTTACAGTAGAGAGTATTTCCAAACTTCGTCCTGCTTTCAAGCCGGATGGCGGTATCGTTACAGCTGCTAACTCATCAGGTATCAATGACGGAGCTGCGGCAATCGTTGTTATGAGCGAAGAAAAAGCAAAAGAATTAGGCGTTAAACCGATGGCAACATTCGTAGCAGGCGCACTTGGCGGCGTAGATCCTTCTATCATGGGCGTAGGTCCTGTTCCCGCTACACAGAAAGCTATGGCAAAAGCCGGCATGAAGATTGACGACTTTGATTTAATCGAAGCTAATGAAGCATTCGCAGCACAGTCTCTTGCCGTTCAGAAAGATTTAGGATTCAGCAATGACGTGCTTAATGTAAACGGCGGTGCAATCGCACTCGGACATCCCGTAGGAGCATCAGGCTGCCGTATCCTTGTAACACTGCTTCATGAGATGGAAAAACGTGACGCAAAGAAAGGTCTTGCAACACTTTGTATCGGCGGCGGCATGGGCTGCGCTACAATCGTAGAAAAATACGAAGAGTAATTCTAAGACAGTAAAGTACACTGTCTAAGAATTACTATAGCTTCGTATAGGAGAATGACACAGGTGTCATTCTCCATCATAGAAATCTAAGGTAAGGAGACAAAATAATGGAGTTTGTATTATATGAAGTAAAGGGACAGGTTGGGATTATCACAATCAACCGCGAGAAAGCGCTTAATGCTCTGAATTCCACTGTTCTTGAAGAACTGGACAAGACATTGGATGCAGTTGATTTAGACAATGTAAGATGTCTTATTTTGACAGGCGCAGGTGAGAAATCCTTCGTGGCAGGTGCGGATATCGGCGAGATGAGCACCTTAACCAAGGCTGAGGGAGAAGCATTTGGTAAAAAAGGAAATGATGTATTCCGTAAGCTGGAGACTTTCCCTATTCCCGTTATTGCAGCAGTGAACGGTTTTGCACTTGGCGGCGGCTGTGAGATTTCCATGAGCTGTGATATCAGAATCTGTTCCGACAATG
>CAMWWS010000032.1 GCA_947178085.1 uncultured Lachnospiraceae bacterium
AGTATAATATAAATGGAGTATTTCGTACATAATGTTAGTGAAATGATAATTATTTTAAACACATGTAAAGAATTGAAATAGGTTATTTGGTGGTGTAGGAGGCAAAATGGAAGTATTAAGAAAATACATTGATGCGGATAGTCTGATGGCGATAATGACTTTGCCTGAAACTTTTAAAAATCGTAAGCTGGAAGTAATTGTACTTCCGGCAGAAGAACAAGAGAAATCATCCAAGAAAGCGGTAGACATTGAACAGGCTTTACAGTCATTAGTTGGAGCAATTCCTTATACAGATATGTCTTTAGAAGAATTGAGAGAGGAACGGCTTAAAAAGTATGAAAATATTGATTGACACAAACATCGTGTTAGATGTTATGCTGAAAAGGGAACCGTTCCATAAATTGTCGCTGGAAATAAGATATGGATGGTGTTGTCACGCGAAATCCTAATGATTATAAAGCAGCAGAAATAAAAGTTTGGAAACCGGAAGAGTTATTGACCTCTATGTGATGAAGGGTGGAAAATTACCTCTTTACAGAGCTCTTCATATTTTGATATAATATAGCTATTAAAACATATGGAAAGGTGGCTTACGTGTGTTGATTTGTGTTGGACGCATCCGCATCCGTATTCAGGGGCGATAAAAAAGCAGATATACTGTCTCATGTAAATGGGATTTTTTTGCGTGCGAATACAAATTATCATGCGTTATATAATAATAGAAGTGTCTCCAATGGGAGCCACATCTATAGAAGTGTCTCCGATGGGAGACGCATCTAACAGATAGAAAAAGTCTGTCTTTTTCTGTATACCTTATTGTATAATTTAAGCAGAAAGATTTCCGTTTAGGAGATATTTTCTGCTTTTTTGTTTACCCGTATACCTAATTGAAAAACGCTTAGGAACGGAGGTATAACTATGCAAAAAGGCAGAAAACAGCCCAAGTATGACTACAGGGCAAATTTAACGGACTCACAGAACTTTATAACGGATAAAAAACTGATTAAGAGAATTATCCGTATTGGCAAAATAAATAAGGAAGATACAGTTATAGAAATCGGAACGGGAAAAGGACATCTGACGGAAGAACTATGTTTAAGAGGAGGATTTGTGTACTCTATTGAACTTGACTCAAAGCTGTATGAAAACACAAAAGCGAAGCTTAGCCGATTTACGAATCTTAAATTGATTTGGGG
Organism: uncultured Lachnospiraceae bacterium; assembly: GCA_947178085.1. Next base: position 1,197 of record CAMWWS010000032.1, read on the forward strand.
AGATTTTCTTAAATACTCTCTTCCTGTTAAGGGAAATTACAAAGTTTTTGCTAATATTCCTTATTTTATTACTACGCAGATTGTGGATAAACTGACGGAAGCGCCTAATCCCGCTACAGACATTTGGCTTGTTATGGCTAAAGGAGCTGCGAAAAGATTTGCGGGCGCTGCAAATGAAACGGAAAAGTCGCTGCTTCTGAAAGTAAATTGGGATATTGAAGTGGTCTATTATTTCCGCAGGGAAGACTTTCATCCGATACCGTCGGTAGATTCGGTCATGGTGCATTTCGCCAGAAAGCCGGTTCCTGACTTAAACAAAAGCGAGTATGCGGCATTTAATAAGTTCATATTACATTCAATGAAATATGGCTTTGGTAGGAAGAATAGCCTTCTTAGCAAAAGGCAGGTAGATATTGCATTAAAGCAGGCAGGTCTGCCCCATGCCCATGAAGACGGCGTGACGCTGTATATTCAATGGCTCTGTTTATTCCGATGCTATCGCCGTATTTACGGTGATGGAAAATTGTGATAAATTGGTATTTGTATATTGAGATAAGCTGACATTCGCATGTATTTTTTAGAAGAAAGAGAAACGGAGGTATTTTACAATGGTTAATGTAAAAGGAAGATGGACTCTTATAACAGGGGCAAGCAGAGGAATCGGATATCAGGCTGCACTATTTATGGCACAGCATGGCAGTAATCTTGTATTACATAGCCGAAAGGAAGAGCATTGCCGGAAGGTTCTGGAAGAAGTTCTTGCATTTGGAGTCGATGCTTATGTTGTCACGGCCGAGCTTTCTGATTTTTCCGAAGTCGAAAAAATGCTTGAGTATATTGATGAAAAGGGTACACAGATTGATATAGTGTTGAATAATGCGGGCGTTCAGGTTGCATACAGAAACGAATATCTGAATACGCCGATGTCGGATTATGATTTAAGCTTCAGAATTAATACAATGGCGCCGATGATGATTTGCTATCACTATCTTCCGAAAATGGCAGAGAGGGGATTTGGCAGAATTGTTAATACGACAAGTGGGATTACGCTGGACCCACAGCAGGCAGGTTATTCCGCCAGCAAAGCTGCCCTTGATAAAGTTACCGTTGATTTGGGCTCGAAGTATGAAGGAACAGACGTAATGATTAACCTTACGGATCCGGGCTGGTGCAGAACGGATTTGGGAGGAAAAAGCGCTCCAAATGCTCCTGAAAGCGCAATACCGGGAGTTGTTGTAGGTGCATTTGCGGATGATAAAAAATCGGGTAGGTGTTTTTCGGCAGCAGGCTTTTATGGATTTTCGATTGAAGAAGCTGTTAATAAGGCGGAGGCAGAGTTTGCGAGTCCGTATTAATAAAAAAGAAGATACCGGGGTTACTTATAACATGACAGACAGGAGTGGGATATTTGGATTATAAAGCCATTCTACAGCAAACAGAATATGATTTTATAAAGAACAATGAGCATCTTGGAAAACACGTAATTTTACTTGGTCTGGCAGGAAGTTATTCCTATGGCACTAACGTTGAGGGCAGTGATATAGATATCAGGGGTATTACGCTGAATCAGAAATCTGATTTGATTGGAATTACTCAGTTTGAGCAGTATGTGGATGAGAATACTGATACGGTAATCTATGCATTCAATAAAATAATTACGCTTTTGCTGAGCTGCAATCCTAATACGATAGAACTTCTGGGACTTAATACAGAACATTACCTGTATCTCAATGACATTGGAAAGATGCTTCTCGATAATAGAAAGCTTTTTTTATCAAAGCGTGCAATCAATTCCTTTGGCGGTTATGCAGATGCACAGCTTCGCAGATTACAGAATGCGCTTGCAAGGGATACATTTCCACAGAGCGAAAAGGAGCAGCATATTTTCAATTCGGTAAAGAATGCTATGCATGATTTTAACAATCATTATAAAAATTTTGAGAATGGAAATCTGGAGATTTTTATTGATAATGCGGTGAATCCGGAGCTCGAAACAGAAATATTTGTTAATGCTAATTTGACACATTATCCGTTGCGGGATTATTCCGGTATGTGGAATACAATGGCGAATGTAGTCCGTGATTATGAGAAGATTGGAAAGCGCAATAAGAAGAAAGATGATTTACATCTGAATAAGCATGCGATGCATCTTATAAGGCTTTTTATGATGGCATTGGATATTCTGGAAAAAGGTGAGATAAATACATACAGAGAAAAAGAGCATGACCTTCTCATGGACATCCGCTTTGGAAAATGTCAGAAGGAAGACGGGACTTTCCATGAGAGTTTCTACGATATGCTATCTGACTTTGAAAAGAAATTGCATTATGCAGCAGAGAATACGGATTTACCGGAAGAACCTGATATGTCAAAGGTTCAGGAACTGGTTATGACTATAAATGAAAGAGTGGTTCGTGATGAAATATGAAAAATTTGAAGGACCGGTTGAAGAATTGGTTCTTTTGAAAATTAAAGAGATTGAAGAAAAAGAGCATATTAAGGTTTTACACGTGATTGAATCCGGCAGCAGAGCGTGGGGCTTTGCTTCTCCGGACAGTGATTATGATGTGAGATTCATTTACATCAGAGACATGGATTTCTATCTGTCTTTAAGAGATACAAAGGATTTTATTGACTGGGAGCTTAATGAAGTGCTTGATATAAATGGATGGGATTTGAAAAAAGCATTGCAGCATTTTCATAAATCCAATGCAACATTATTTGAGTGGAGCAATTCACCGGTGGTTTATTATACGACTGATGCATGGAAAAACCTGTACAGTAAGGTGGCTCAGAATTATTTTGCATGCAAGCCGTCACTGTATCACTATTATGGTACGGCAAATAAGAATTATCATGAGTATCTGATGGACGACATGGTGAAGTACAAAAAGTATTTTTATGTGCTTCGTCCGATTCTTGCATGTAAGTGGATTGAAGAAAAGAAGTGTCCTCCTCCGGTATTGTTCGATGAATTAGTTAATGCGGTGCTGGAAGATGATATGAAAGCCGCAGTAGAAGATTTACTGGCGAAAAAAGTAAAGATGTCCGAGGCAGATAAAGCCCCTAAGATAGAGAAAATCAATCAGTACATTGAAGAAAAACTGTCATATTACAAGGAGTTGGTTGATTCTATGGCAGATGATAGAAATCCTGATTGGGAAGCGTTGGAAAGTGAATTTAGAAAATTGGTAACGGAGGGTCATTGACCAATATAGTCAAAACACATTTTTAAAGGAAGGAAATATAAAGTTTATGAAAAATATAGTTATGGGCTCAAAATCATGAGTCCATTATTTGTATAATGAACACATAAGCCAATATATGAGAAGTAATATGCGCTCCCTTTGGGATTGTCAATCTGACCCTGCAATACCGATAAGGTGGAGATTTTGAAGTCAGGTTTACATATTGAGTACATCAGCATGCGTTCCGGTACGGATAAGGTACAACTCTTCATTATAAACTCGATAAATCAATAGCCAGTCCGGAGCAATGTGACACTCTCTTTCTCCTGCGTGGTTTCCTGATAAGTTGTGGTCTTGATTTTTTACTGGTAAGGGTGCAGGAATACGCAGAGTATCAATAACAACTTGAAGCAGATGCATATCATAGCCACGTTTCAGGCACAACTTATAATCCTTTTTAAATTTCGTCGAGGTATTTAATTTTAGCATGGCTTATTCCTCAGACAGCATAGCTAGGAAATCAGAAGTAGAGCCGTTAAAATGTTCTCCTGCACCACTATTAATCATTGCCTGAACCTCTGCCATTGCTTCTAAGGTTTCCGTGTTTGGTATTTCATCTGATAAAGATGCACCCTGCAAATAGGGGATAACATAAAGTAGTTTGGCATCTGATATTTGGTCTATCAGACTTTTGGCTAATTCACGATTGCTCATAGTATATACTTCCTTTCATGGTTATTGTATTCGGTTTTAGGATGATTATTCCTTGTTTTGATTGTCACGCTCTCCATGCATTCATCAACTATCATTTTGATATAACTATTTACATTTTCCACTGTACACAAAAAGTATATCATAAATCAAGCATTACGTACATGATAAATATATCAATAAGAACTATGAGATTTGGGAAATTGGGGTAATCAGCGGATAAAAACTTGCATATTTCAGATATTTGTGCTAACATATAACCGCTGAACAATAAACATTGAATTATAAAGAAAAGGAGGGCTTACCATGCAGAACAATACAATAATCAATAACAGAATAATGAAACTGACAATCAAAGGTACGTCACTCCTTGAGTCTTACAGATAATTAGAAAGAGGAAGTGTAAAAAGCACCTTTGGGGGTGCTTTTTTTGTACCCATTTTTTAGAAAGAAAAGGAAAAGTAATAATTTATGAAAACAATAAAAGGTATTTACGCCGAAGCGAAAATTTTCACAGATGATGTAGAAGAATACGCTGAGGCTCAGGTAAAAATGATATGCGATAACGAAGTTGCAGACGGCAGTACAATCTGTATGATGCCGGACATACATCCCGGCAAGGTTGCTCCAATCGGACTTTCTATGACAATCACGGATAAAGTGATTCCGCAGTTTTTGGGTGTAGATATAGGCTGTGGCATGACCTGTGTAATGCTGAATAAGAATAATGCGGAGTTTCAGAAGTTAGACCGGATAATCCGGGAAAATGTACCGTCAGGCTTTGTCATTCGGAAAGAATCTCACCATATGGCAGAAGAATTTTCTTATGAGGAGCTTCACTGTGTCCGCCATATTAACAGACAGAAAGCAGATAGAAGCCTTGGTACGCTTGGCGGAGGCAATCACTTCATAGAGCTTGACAAAAGCGCTGACGGTTCCCTGTACCTTGTGGTACACACAGGCAGCAGGCATTTGGGAGAGGAAGTTGCGGAATATTACACGAAGCTTGCTAATAACTGTATGAAAGAGCAGGGAAAGGAAATTCCCTATTACATGAGTTATCTTGAGAGCGATAATAAGGAGGCTTATCTGGAAGATGTACAGGTTATTCAGCGATATGCCGAGTTGAACAGGCAGATTATCGTCCGGGAAATCTTAAAAGGGATGAAATGGAAAGCCGAAGAGAAGTTTTCAGTGGCGCATAATTATATTGATGATTCTGGTATACTCCACAAAGGCTCTATTTTGGCACGAAGCGGAGTAAAAGTGGTTATTCCTGCAAATATGAAAGAGGGCATCATATTAGGGATTGGAAAAGGCAATGCGGAATGGAATTATTCGGCTCCGCATGGTTCCGGCAGGCGGCTAAAACGTGAGGACGTGAAGAATCAATATACTGTATCGGAATTTAAGAAGGAGATGAAAGGCATTTACAGCAGCTGCGTAGGGGCAGATACTTTGGATGAAGCGCCATTTGCCTATCGTTCCATAGCAGAAATTGCGGAGCAGGTCAAAGATACCGTAGAAGTAAAAGAGGTTTTGAAACCTGTCTACAATTTCAAAGCAGGGAGTAAAAGATAGATATTGAAGAGCTGAAATTAAATAATAGAAATTAAAGAGTGGAAATAGGCGTGAGAGCCTAAACAGGAGGAATTTTATTTATGATAGTTCAGATAAGCGCAGGGCAGGGACCGTCAGAATGCCAGCTGGCGGTTGCAAAACTGTTTGATGCGTTAAAAAGAGAATATGAAGATTTAGAAATAATATCGGACACTATAGGTTGTGAAAAAGGCTGCTTTGATTCCATCCGTTTTAGGACGGAGCATGATTTAAGCGGTCTGGAGGGTACGGTATTGTGGATATGCCAGAGTCCATTCCGTAAGAACCACAAGAGAAAGAACTGGTATGTAGATGTGAGTATTATCCCGGAGCAGACAGAGATTGCAGCAGACAAAGAATACCGAATCGAGAAGTTCCATTGTGGAGGCAAGGGCGGTCAGAATGTGAATAAAGTAGAAACCGGAGTTCGGATCATACATATTCCGACAGGGCTTGTATCACAGTCCACAGAGGAACGGAGCCAGTTCCAGAACAAGCGGAAGGCTATGGAAAAATTACAGGAGAAGCTCGCTGATTTGCAGAAAGAACAGGAGGTGAAGCAGGTTAATGCCGCATGGAGAGAGCATAGCCGAATTGTCAGGGGGAATCCGGTAAGGGTGTATGAAGGGGAGAAGTTTATCTTGAAAAAGTAATATTATTTTATCATTCCTGCTGACAAACACTATGTTATGGCATTTATTGCTATGATATAATAAGCTCAGGCTCGGCAGCCAGAGAAAACACAAGCGTTGCTTGTGTTACAAGAATTACTTCGTAATTCTTATTGGAATGATGTACTTCTATCGCTTCTAAGGCTATGATATAGTAGAAACATGAATCAGGATAAAGGAGCCGGAGAATGAAGAGGATAATGATGGCCGGAGCGCTTGTTGTAATGATGATTTTAATGTATTGGTATGCGCAGAGCGGAGCAACATATCCGAAGGCGACGGTTGACACTTTGGGATTGGGAGAAAAGAAGTCAGATATTGTAAAAAAACTGAGTGACCAATGTATTGAGCTTTGGATAACTTTGCACGAAGCTGAGGAAAGTATATATAACACTCAGTTTTCACTACAGGAAACGCCGGATGGATATGAAGTAATCTTATATGACAGAGAAGGGCGTGAGATTTATTCAGAGTGGTATCCGAAAGAACTTTGGGTTAAGGAAGTGGCGGAGAGCATTCTGGAAATCGGTATCAGCACGGGAAGTCCGGCAAGATATACTTTCTATTTTCGAAAAGAAGATGGAAAGATATCGGACACATTTTTTAATGCAAGGGTAGTTGGAGAAAAGTACATCGCGCACCGTCCCTTGGTTGGTGAACACTGGTATAATGCCCCGTTGATATTGACAGATATATTTGAAGAAGGGATTTTGTATCAGGAGATATATAAAGATTTCAGCGTAACAGCAGATTTGATGTCTGCAATCTATAGTATTGAGTTGATAGACGAAGAGCATATCATGTTGGAATATTGTACGGGAGAAGATTATTCAGTTGTAAATGAAGTGGTGGAAATAGAGAACACAAAGTAGGGAGTAATTAGTTCTTTTATAAAAGAATTATGTGGATAATGTTACATAGCGCACAATATTCAGTGGCATATTTGCAGAAAATGGATGGAATCGTCACGTGCAAACAAGGTGATTATCAAGATGCAAAAATAAAAGTATGGAAACCGGAAACATTATCTGTGGGGTAGATGGAAAATATTTACTTGCTCTATTGTAGTTAATTGTATAGAAAGAGAAACTTAAAAGCACCTTTGGGGTGCTTTTTTGATGTAAAGGGAGAGTTTTGATATGACATTGGTAAGTTTTTCGTTAAATTTCTTTTATGTCAGGGACAAATTCCGCTATGTCATTAAGTGTGAATCCCTCGCCTAATATATTCAATATCATGTTTAGTGTATGTGTTGTGACAGATTGGTTTTTTTTTAATCGTTGAATCTGTGATCTCGAAGAACTAGAAGTAAAGAAAACGGCAAATTATATCGGTATCACGCCCTTTTATGACAAAACACAAACAGATAAACAGCCCAAAACATATTCACCAAAACCCAGCCGATACCGGTAGCAAAAGCAACTGCCGGAAGCTGATAGTCCTGTATGAATATCCATGATAGTATAACACGCAGAGCAATATGACCCGCCGCACCTATAAATGGTATGGAGACTTTTTCAATTCCGTCTAAGTATCCGGCAAACGTATTTCCGGTAAAACAGAATGTATAGAAAAGGGCAATAATGCGCAGATATGAAACAGCGTTTTGGTAGGCTGCTCCGTATGTGTGTCCCAGAATCAGAGTCACAGCATTAGAGGAAACCAGATACAAAATAACGGAACATACGATGCCGAGAGAAAAAAGAAGAACAAGACTGTCCCAAAAGCCTTTTTTTACACGGTCTTGTTTTCCTGCACCGTGATTTTGCGCGATGATAACAGACGTTGCGGCGGCGCCGCTGTCACCGAAAGAATTAGCATACCCTTCGATTCTTGTTGCAGCAGTATAGGCGGCAATCATTTCTGTTCCGGCTGCATTTACGGCACTTTGTACCATTAATTTTCCAATATAAAGACTCGCTTGATGAACACTTGTAACAATGCTGAAATGAAGCGTTTTTTGAATAAGGCTTTTATCCCATTTACAATCATTCTTGCAGCATCTTAAGTCCGGCAGTTTTATGTAAAAAATCAGAACGGAAAATACAGCGGATACTGCCTGTGAAAAAAAGGTTGCCCATGCAGCTCCGGCAATTCCCATGTGCAGTGTACCGACCATATAAAGATCCAGCCCCAGATTTATGACAACGGAAACAAGAAGAATATACAAAGACATAGAGGTATTTCCGGTTGCACGAAGAAGGGAATTGTAAAGGTTGTAAAGAAAAACAAAAGGAAGTCCAATCAGGACTATTCTAAGATAGCGGACTGTATAGTCCATAATCTCAGGCGGTGTCTGTGTCAAATGCAGTATTGGCATGAGAAAAAGCACAGCAAGAATGCTGATGCAGAAGGTGGTGATTGTTCCTAAAGTCAGCACAAGAAAATGCTCTGTACGGAACTTATTAATTTGTTTTCCGCCAAATAGCTCAGAAAAGATGATGGAAATTCCGGTACATGCTCCGACAATTGCAAATATAACCAGATTCATAATAGAACCGGCCACGCCGACGGAAGAGAATTCTAATTCACTGGCATATCGCCCAATTACAAAGGCATCAATTGTGTTATAGGTCTGTTGAAGAATATTTCCCAAAATCAAAGGGATAGCCAGGCGAATAATATGGCGCTTCATATTTCCATGTGTAAGAACAATATTTTTTTTCATTTTTATAACAATGCTCCTTTCTCAAGCACAAATTTTCAACATTCATGTTTTTCTCTTTATATTAGTGGGAAATTGCGTCGCAGCGTAAATATGGGTTTGCCCTGTGAACTATTTATAGTATAATGATTAATATACATTGAGAAAAGCGAAAATAAATCAACAATGTTTTGAGGAAATGTCAAAGAAGGGATTAATATGGATTTGGAAAAAATGAAAACACTTTTATGTGTGCTGGAGCAGGGAAGCTTATCTGCAGCCGCAGAAATGATGGGATATACGCCGTCAGGAATCAGCCGGATGATGGCGTCGCTTGAGGAAGAATTGGGTTTTGCCCTATTAATCCGTACACGTGAGGGCATCTGCCCAACCAAGGAATGTGAACAGATGCTGCAAGTGATACGGAATTTTGTACGAAGTGGAAACGACTGTCTTCTTATGGCTGGAAAAATAAAGGGCATGGAGGTCGGTCATGTGGTAATTGGTACAGCGTACAGTGCTTTTTATAGTAAACTGGCCGTTTTGATCAAATCTTTTCATGAAAAATATCCGGGAATCAAAGTAGAGATTATATCCGGATACAGCACAGAATTATTGGGAAGATTGAAAAGTCATCAATTGGATCTATGCATAATCAGTAAAAGAGATGAAGTGTCCGGATGGATTCCAATCTGTAATGACCCTATGATGGCGTGGGTACCCAATGATCATCCTTTGGCAAATGAAAAAGGCGTTCCGGTGGAAGCATTTGCAAACGAAAAATACATTGACACCTATCCGGATGCGGATATTGATAATGCACATATCTTTTCCGAATTAGGAATAATACCGAATACGCTTTTTTATACAAAAGACAGTTATGCGACCTGGCAGATGGTAGACGCCGGACTGGGAATCAGCATGAATAATAACCTAAACAGCAGAGAATGGCGTGGTAATGTGAAGGTTCTTCCTTTGATACCTGAGCAGATCATAGAGATAGGCATTGCACATGACAGGGAAATGTCTTTGGCGGGTAAGACATTTTTGGATTTTTTAAAAGCAAATAAACCGAAAAGAAAAATGATGCAAAAATGATGCAAAAAAGATACAAGAATGATGCATGAGGCATGTATAATAGCAATATAAAATAAGATAAAGTAAGATTGAGGGAAATCATTATGAGTACACTAAAGAAGAAAAGAAAAACGAAAATATGGCTGGCTGTTTTTTTGTCTCTTTCGCATTTTTACACGGAGATTGTTTTCAAATTGTCAGTCGAAACATTTCACACCGGAAGTTCATTTGTATTTCTGGCTTTATTTTCGCTCTGTGCGGGGCTGGTTGTTTCAGGCATTATTTCACTGTTGCCGAAAAAAGCAGTACATATTCTGATACCATTCTATCTGGGTTTTATATTCCTTGTTTTCGTTGTGGAATTTCTGGTATATAGACAGTTTAAGGTGGCGTATGACTTAAATACCATATTTAATGCCGCAACTGACGCATTGGGCGGATTTGGCGCTGACATCAGGCGGCTTATCTTCTGCTTTGACGGAATCAGTCATATTGCGATCTTTTTGCTGCCGCTTATCTTGTGGTTTGTACTGAGGGAAAAGATAATAGGGAAGTTATCCGAAAAGAGCATTAGGCGAAGACGTACAGGACAGACTGTTTGTTCTTTGCTGGTACATTTGGGCGGAGGAGCTGCCTGCTATGGAGTGGCTTTGTTCCTTATCTTATGCTGTGGTCTGCATAAGGACATTTATACAAATCAATATAATTTTGAGTCGGCAGTAATGCAATTTGGGCTGGGTGAGGGGCTGTGTCTGGATATCCGGAATCGTGCTTCATCCAAAACATCCGCGCCTGTCTTTGAGAGCATGGAGGTGGAACTCGTGCAGGGAACAGCCTATACATCTTCGGAAGACGCTCTCATAAGCAGTAGGGAGAAAACCGTATTCAGCGGTAAGGCTGTCGTATTGGCAAAAGAAGCAGCCGATACTCAGGAGATGGTCACACTTAAAGATGAGACTTCCTCCCCTAAAACGGAAACTGCACAGGAAGACGAATCGGTAACACCGGTTGTATACGGTCAGAGTGAGCTTTCTGTTGATTTTGCTGCTCTTGCCGGGGCAGGTGGGAACTGTGCCGATATTGATGCTTATGTTTCCACGCTCACACCGTCAAGCCAAAATGCCTATACAGGCTCTTTTGAGGGGAAAAATCTGATTTTGATCTGTGCGGAAGCATTTTCCGGCTTTCTCATTGACCCGGAGCTCACACCGACACTTTACAGGCTTTCCACAAAAGGAATTAACTTTAATGATTATTACCAGCAGTCAATTGCCGGAACAACCGGAGGTGAATATCAGCTTTTATTTGGTTTGATTCCGACTTCCGGCGGAAGTTCTATTAAGGAGATTACACAGAACGGAACGCACACCAATATGGGAGCGCTTTTAAATGACAAGGGATATTTCGGCATGGCTTTCCACAACAGTACCTACACTTTTTACGACCGACATGAGACCCATACAAAGCTGGGTTATAGTGGAGGATATATGGGAGTAGGAAATGGTCTTGAGAATCTTATCAGCCCTGTATGGCCGGCAAGCGATTTGGAGTTGATGCAGGAAACTCTGCCGATGTACATTGACAAACAGCCTTTTAACGTTTATTACATGACGGTAAGCGGTCACAGTGTATACGCTTTTGGCAACAATGCAATGGCAAGGGAAAATAAAGATGCTATAGACGCATGGTGTGATAAGAAAAATCTTTCCTACTCGGAGCCTGTACGCGCTTATATAGCGGCGAACCTTGAGCTTGAAAAGGCAGTGAATTATCTTGTAAAAACCCTTGAAGAAAAAGGTATTGCAGATGACACGGTCATCTGCATCGCACCGGATCATTTTCCCTATGGGCTTGATTCGGACGCAGCCCTGGGAAATATGCCGTATTTGTCTGAATTATACGGTTATCCGGTGAACACCTATGAAGAGCGGGATAGAAGCCGTGCCATTATCTGGTGCGGGGAGCTTGAAGATAATGAGCCGATTATTGTCGATACGCCTGCCTCTTCCGTAGACATGCTTCCTACATTGTGCAATCTCTTTGGCGTGGAATGGGATTCCAGGCTTTATGTGGGAAGGGATGTGCTCTCAGATGCTCTCCCGCTTGTTTTCTTCGGAAATTATGACTGGAAGACCGATTTGGGGCATTATAATTCATCCAAGAAAATTTTCACTCCGACAGATGAAAATGCCGTCATTCCGGAAGACTACGTAAAGCAGATATCAAGTATAGTGAGAAATAGAATGACGTTTTGTAAGTCGGTCCTCAGCCATGATTATTATACGCATGTTTATAATGCGGTATCGGTGTCGGAATGAAGTTCTTCTGTCAGTTTTTCAATCTCATCAATGATTTCACCGATATAAGCAATCGTATCAAGAAGAGGGGCGTCTGTAGTGATATCTATTCCGGCAAGCTTAGCCAATCCTACCGGATCCAGCGTACTGCCTGATGCCAGAACTTTTTTCCAGTCATCAACTGCCTGTGCTCCCTCCTGCTCAATCCGTTTGCAGACCTGTGTTGCAACAGTTAGACCGGCGCTATAGGTATAGGAATACAGACCCATGTAATAGTGAGGCTGGCGCATCCAGGTAA